>CACZRV010000055.1 GCA_902783725.1 uncultured Lachnospiraceae bacterium
AAAACGTGGATGAAGGGCGGCGTGATCGTCGGAGTTTTCGGCGATTTTGTCAGCAGAACGACGCACTTCAAAGCCGTCTGAGCTATGTGAGTTACGAAACGGAAGGATTGCAAAATGGATGTAATCAAACCTTATAAACACGGATGCGGTTACTCATACGCGCTCGGTGCGTTTCCGACGTTGGAACTGCTTCACAAGCGGCCGAAGTCAACGATCGGGGTGTTCGTGCACAGCTCGTTCCCGGAGAAGGACAGAGTCGAGGCATTGTGCAACGAGGAGGGCATTCCGGTCTGGTACAACGACAAGGCGATCGCGCGCTTGAGTGACAAGGAAAATGTATTCGTCATCGGCGTGTTCCGGACCAGTGAGCAGAGACTTAATCCGGAGGAGCCGCACGTGATGCTCGTAAATCCCTCAAACATGGGAAATCTCGGGACGATCCTCAGAACGTGCCTTGCGTTCGGGGTTCACGATGTCGCGGTGATCGCGCCGGCGGCGGACTGGTACAATCCGAAGGTCGTGAGGGCGTCGATGGGAGCATTGTTCTCTCTTAGGATCGCGTCGTACGACTCGTTCGAGGAGTATGTGAGCTTTGCGTCGGGCGTCGGGAGGGAGTATTTTCCGTTTATGCTCACGGCGGGGCGTCAGCTTACCATCGGGGAGTGCCCGAAGGCGGAGAAGTTTACGCTGATCTTCGGAAACGAAGCGACGGGACTGCCGATGAGCTATGCGGCGGTCGGCACACCGCTGAAGATTCCGCAGTCGGCGGAGGTGGATTCGCTGAATCTTACGATCGCTGTGGGAATCGGACTTCATCATTTTGCGAATTTGCCGCTTGACAAATAGATTTTCCGTGTGTATACTGTCGGAGGTGTTAAGGAAAATGCTTTACACCTCATGCGGAGGACGATACCATGAATACCGCGAGAGATCGAAAGGTTTACGGCAAAAAATCGGACGCTGAGGAATGGCTTCATGAGGCGGCCGGGTTATCGGTTTACTATGAGTATTACGGAGCGCTGTTGCCCGAGAAGCAACGGCTGATCTTCGAGGATTATATCGCGAACGACATGTCGCTTGCGGAGATTTCCAAGGAGTACGGGCTGAGCCGTCAGGGCGTGTACGACGCTGTCAGACGGTGCGGCGCCAAATTGCATGAGTATGAGGAGAAGCTTCGGCTTGCGGAACGGTTCGGCGGGCTGGAGGAGCAGGCGGAGCGCATTCGGGCGCTTGCGGAGCGCTTGAGCGGTTCCGAAGATCCCGAGACCGCGGCGGCGGGAAAGGACCTGGCCGCGACGGCGCAGGAGTTGTGGGAGCGCCTGCAGTAAGGAGTTTTACGTGGCATTTGAGAGTCTTTCGGATAAATTGCAAAATGTTTTCAAGCGTCTTCGCGGCAAGGGACGCCTCTCGGAAAATGATGTAAAAGAGGCGATGCGCGAAGTCAAGCTTGCGCTGTTGGAGGCCGACGTCAACTTCAAGGTCGTGAAGCAGTTCATCGCTTCCGTCACGGAGCGCGCGGTAGGTCAGGACGTTCTCAACAGCCTGACGCCCGGTCAGATGGTCATCAAGATCGTAAACGAAGAGATGATCGCGTTGATGGGCGATACCACGACGGAGATCGAGATGATCTCGGGCGGCCCCACGGTCATCATGATGTGCGGTCTTCAGGGTGCCGGCAAGACCACCATGTGTGCGAAGCTTGCGGGCAAGTTTAAGAGTCAGGGAAAACGGCCGCTTCTTGTCGCCTGCGATATTTATCGTCCGGCGGCCATCGATCAGTTGACGGTCAACGGAAACAAGGTGGGAGTTCCTGTATTTTCCATGGGAACGACCAACACGGCGGTCAACATTGCGAAGGCGGCGATGGAGCATGCCCGCAAGGAGGACAACAACGTCGTGATCATCGATACGGCAGGTCGTCTGCACATCGATGAGGAGTTGATGAAGGAGCTTGCGGACATCAAGCAGGCGGTCGGTGTGCACCACACGATCCTGACGGTGGATGCCATGACCGGTCAGGATGTGCTGAATGTCGCGAACACCTTCGAGGAGAAGATCGGTATCACCGGCGTGATCCTCACAAAGCTGGACGGCGATACCCGAGGCGGTGCCGCGCTTTCACTGCGCGCCGTTACCGGAAAGCCGATCCTCTATGTCGGTACGGGCGAGAAGCTTACGGATGTGGAGCAGTTCCATCCGGACCGTATGGCGTCCCGAATCCTCGGCATGGGCGATGTGCTCTCGCTGATCGACAAGGTGCAGGCACAGGTCACGGAGGAGCAGGCGAAGGAGCTGGAGAAGAAGTTTCGCCGCGCCGAGTTCAACTTCGAGGATTTCTATGATCAGATCCAGCAGATGAAGAAGATGGGCGGGCTTAAGAACCTTCTGGGAATGCTTCCCGGAGCCGGACAGCTTCGCGATCTGCAGATCGACGATGATGCGTTCAAGCAGACGGAGGCCATGATCAATTCCATGACCCGCAAGGAACGCCTCAACCCCGATATCATCACGCCGCCGCGCAAGCGTCGCATCGCTGCGGGTGCGGGTGTCGATATCTCGGAAGTCAACAAGCTTATGAAGCAGTTCGAGCAGTCGAAGAAGATGATGAAGCAGATGTCGGGCATGATGAACGGCAAGAAGGGCAAGCGCTTCGGCATGAAGCTGCCGTTCGGGTTCTAAATTCGGTATACGTGGCTTCGGGCCATTTATATAGGGGCGGATGCCCCGGCAAGATATGGATTACACTAAGGAGGTGAATATAATGGCAGTAAAGATTCGTTTGAGAAGAATGGGACAGAAGCATGCTCCGTTCTACAGA
>CACZRV010000056.1 GCA_902783725.1 uncultured Lachnospiraceae bacterium
CGAAGCGGTGCTCCAGCGCCTTGACGTTCTTCATCTTTTTCTTCAGAATCCGTCCCAGCGAGTCGTGGAACGAAAAATGCGCGTTGCTGAGCTGCGCGTTTACCGCCTGCTCCTGTTTCCGGATCTTCTCGTCGCGGATCCGCTTTTCGCGGCGCTCGCACAGAGCAACCTGCTCCTGCTTTTCGAAGGAGCGCAGCCGCTCCTCGACGTACTGCCGGTACGGCACATTGGCCACCGTGTGCCGGCACATCGTCTTTCTGCGGATCTGCTCAAAATGGATCACGCGGTTCGCCGTGCGCTCGATCAGCGTCTCGTCGTGGGAGATGAACAAAACCGCGTGCGGCCAGCTGCCGATCAGCTCCTCCATCCACGCCAGCGTCTCGATGTCGATGTCGTTCGAGGGCTCGTCTAAAAGAAGGATCGTGGGGTTCTCCGCAAGTATCCGCATCATCTGCGCCTTCACCCGCTCGCCGCCCGAGAGCGTGCACATCTCCTGCTCGCGGAAGAAAAAGTCCGCCTCCACATGGCAGTCCGCCGCGAGCTTTGAACGCTCCTTCGGCGTCCGGTCTAAAAACTCCGCACTCTCGCAGAAGTACTCGCAGACCGTCTTGTGCTTCTCCGATTCCGGCAGCTCCTGCGGCAGGTACGCAAGCCGCTCGCCGCTCATAACCTTCTCGCCCTTGTACTCGATGTAGTCATCCACGAGCGCCGGGTCGTAGATCCACTTCATCAGGGTGGATTTTCCGTTTCCCTCCTCACCGATCAGCACGGCGCGGTCGCCGTCGCTTAAGGTGAGCGAGAAATTCTCCAGGATCGTATGCAGATCCTTGGTATGTGTCAATGTAACGTTCTTTATCTGAAACATGTTGAATTGAGACACCTCCGTTCTTTCACTGCAGGTTGCCTCTCCGGGTGGATGTAAGCCGAGTATGCGCGCCATTCGCAAACTTCGCTGCGCTTGTTTGCTCATGTACGCGCGCTCGGCTCTCGCACGCGGACTTCGTCCGCTCCCGCGATTGGAAACGCAACTCGCCGAAAACTATGTTTTCGCGAGGTCGCGTTTTCAATCGCGCCGGCGCAGCCGGTGCAAGAGCTCTCGCTTACCGCGCAAAAAGCCCCGGCACCTTCCGGTGTCGGGGCATAATAGTCGCATAATAATCCTATGCAAAGTAAAGTACACGCATAGTACTATCGCTTATTCCGCGCTTCTCCGGGAGGCAACTTTAACCATATACAAATTGACTCGAGTACGTGTATTCGACTTTATCATTTGTATACCTCCCTTTCTCGCGTTTCGCGTAATAAAATCCTGCGTGAACGCCTGGCGACGCTCACATGTGCAGATTATACAGGCGCTTTCGGAAAATGTCAACCCCGTTTTTTCATTTTCCCGGCACCCGCGTGTACACCCCGGTAAATCCTGTTACGACAGCACCGCATTGGAAAGGTATGACAGCACCGACATAACGATATTGATGAGCACGAGCACGCCGAGCAGGATCATCCAGACCGCGGTACTCATTTTTGCGAAAAACTACGCAAAACTCTTTGCCCTTTCCTCTGTCATCTACGTGACTTTCAAACATTACGATTGTACCACAAACGGGCCGTTTCTTCAACCTGAGAAGACGTGTCCTGGTAAACAAAAAGCCCCGGCACTGCGAAATGCCGGGGCACTTTGATAAGCACAATCCTGTTAAGCAAAATAAACGTAGTTTTCCTTGCGCGGTGCGGGATCCTTCGCGGGCTCCGCCGCATAGCCGAGAGCGCAGTGGCCGATGCCCTCGTAGTTGCCCTCGATGCCCAGCTTCGCCAGAAGTTCCTTACCGAAATCGGCCTCGAACTCCTCCTTCGCGCGGTGGATCCAGATGCTCGCGATCCCGAGGCTCTCCGCCGCGTTCATGAGATTTCCCATGACCAGCGCGCCGTCGTAGATGTGCGTCACAACATCCTTGTTTGCCAGCACGATCAAAATGACCGGAGCGCCGTAGAACGGATCATAATCCCCCGGCGTGCCGATGACCTTCTTGTTCGCCTCCATCAGGGCGTCGCGGGTCTCCTTGTCGGTCACCGCGATGATGATCGGGCTCTGCTTGCCCATGCCGGTGGCCGCATACGTTCCGGCCTTGAGGATCGCCTTCAGGTCCTCCTCCGGAATCATCTCTTATCGCGCACGAAGTTTCTGCAGCTCCGTCTCGTCTCCAACACCTTCAAGACTTCATTCATGCTATACCCCTCCTTTCGTTACCTCTGTTCTCCCGGATCACACGCCCGTGATCCGGACTGCAACTCTTACAACCCCACTTTAGAAAGAAATACACTCGCAAACAATAGAGAATCAAATACTATGTTTGTGGAATACCGTCAGTTTATTTGTTGTCCTTGCGAACCGAGTAGCCGAAGGTTCCGAGCTTCTCGCCGAGGGCATGGTACGCGCCGTGGGAATACGCCACAAGCTTCGCTGCCTCGAGGTCGAAGCGACCCTTCTCGTCCATGTACCGCTCATCCACGGTTACACCCACGATCTCCGCGATGTACATGTCGTGGGAACCGAGACGCTCCGTCTTCGTCACCTTGCAATACAGGTTGACCGGGCTCTGCGCGATCGCCGGCGTCTCCATATATTCGGAGACGTAGGGCGTGAGGCCGGTCTCGGCAAATTTGTCGTAATCACGGCCGGAGCGCACACCGCACCAGTCGCAGGGTCTCGTGAGCTCCTCCGTCACCAGGTTGACCACGAACTCGCCGCTCTCCTCGATCAATTCATGGGAATAGCGTTCCGGACGAACTGAGATTGAGAGCATCGCCGGGTCCGAGCAGATGGTCCCCGCCCACGCCAGCGTCACGATATTCGTCTTCTCGCCCGCGCCCTTCCTCTTGGCCGTCACCATCACAACCGGCACCGGATAGAGCATATTTCCCGCTTTCCAATTCTGTTTACCCATAGTCGTATATCTCCTTTGCTTTTCTTTCC
>CACZRV010000057.1 GCA_902783725.1 uncultured Lachnospiraceae bacterium
GAGCTACGTGTTCGACCAGGTTCTTGCTGTAAATAACGGCGAGCTGGTTGTCGGCAACCCTGTTGTTTCCGGTGCTACCGTATCGGCAACGGTTCTTGGCGAAGGCAAGGCTAAGAAGGTTATCGTTTACCGGTACAAGAGAAAGAGCGGATATCACAAGAAGAACGGCCACAGACAGCCCTTTACGCAGGTTAAGATCGATTCGATCAAGCTTTGATAGAGGCTTGGGCAGGAGTTGATTTCTATGATTCGTGCAGTATTTTTCAAGGATGCACAAGACGGTCGTCTCCGGGGTTTTTCCTGCAGCGGCCATGCCGATTACGCAAAACGCGGTAAGGACATCCTGTGCTCGGCGGTTTCCGCGCTGACGCTGAGCTGTGTGAATTCCATCACGGAATTGACCGGCGATACGGCTGAGGTGAAGGAAGCGGACGGCAATCTGCAATGCATGGTATCGATTCCGGTGAGCCCGGAGAGTGAGCTTTTGCTGAAGTCTTTGTACTTGGGGATCAGCTCTATCGCGGAGGAGTATCCGCGAAATGTTACGGTAACTGTGAATAGTTTATTCGATTAAGGAGGTAAACGAGTCATGTTGAGAATGAACCTTCAATTGTTCGCTCATAAGAAGGGTGTCGGCTCCACCAAGAACGGCAGAGATTCCGAGTCCAAGCGTCTCGGCGCCAAGAGAGCAGACGGTCAGTTCGTTAAGGCCGGCAACATCCTTTTCAAGCAGCGCGGAACCAAGATTCATCCCGGTGTAAATGTTGGACGCGGCGGTGATGATACCCTGTTTGCTTTGGTTGACGGTACGCTTCGGTTTGAGACCAAGGCAGGCGGCCGCAAGCAGGCAAGTGTATATCCGGTAGCTGAGTAATCCGGACATAGCAAGGATGCAAGCCCCGTTCCGCGAAAGTGTCGGAACGGGGTTCTTTATTCATGTAGAAGTTGTTGGAGGAGTTATGTTTGCAGATACTGCCATCATTACCATCCGTTCCGGCAACGGCGGTGACGGGCATGTCGGATTCCGGCGGGAGTTGTTCGTTGCAGCCGGCGGCCCCAACGGCGGCGACGGCGGGCGCGGCGGCGACCTGATCTTCGAGGTTGACGACGGGCTGAATACGCTGAACGATTTTCGGTACATCAAAAAATACGCCGCCGGAAACGGTGAAAACGGCGGAAACAACTGCTGCCACGGCGCAGACGGAGCAGACCTCGTGGTCAAGGTGCCCGAGGGAACCGTCATCAAAGACGCCGACAGCGGCAAGGTCATCGCCGACATGTCGCACGAAAACCGCAGACAGGTCATCCTTCACGGCGGACGGGGCGGCAAGGGAAACATGCATTATGCGACGGCGACCATGCAGGTGCCGAAGTATGCACAGCCCGGCAAGAAAGGCCGTGAGCTCCGGGTTCTTCTGGAGTTAAAGGTCATTGCGGATGTCGGTCTCGTCGGTTATCCGAACGTAGGAAAATCCACCTTCTTAACACGTGTTTCCAACGCGCGTCCGAAGGTGGCGAATTATCATTTTACGACGCTTCATCCGAATCTCGGTGTGGTGAACCTCGAAGGCACGAACGGCTTTGTCATTGCGGACATCCCCGGATTGATCGAGGGTGCTTCCGAGGGCGTCGGCCTCGGCCATCAGTTTTTGAAGCACGTCGAGCGCTGCCGCGTGATCCTTCACATTGTGGACGGCGCGTCCACCGAGGGGCGCGACCCGGCGGAGGACGTTCTGACCATCAACCGCGAGCTCGCCAAGTACAGCGAGGTGCTGGCTTCCAAACCCCAGATTATCGCGGTCAACAAGATGGACCTCTTCACCGAGGAGGAGCAGGAGATCGCGCTGTCGCTTCTTCGCGACGGCCTCGCCGAGGAAATGCCCGATGCGATCCTGATGCCGATCTCCGCGGCCACCGGAAAGGGCGTTCGCGAGGTTTTGTACGCAGTGTACAATATGCTTCAGGAGAGCAAGGAGGAACCCATCTCCTTCGAGCAGGAGTTCTTCCCCGAAACCGCGGACGACGATTTTGAGGATCCGTTTGAAGTCTACTTCGATGAGGAAGCCAAGGTTTACGTGGTAGAAGGCCCGCGCATCGAGCGCATGCTCGGCTACACGAACCTGGACTCCGAGAAAGGATTCGAGTTCTTCCAGAACTTCCTAAAGACCAACGGTATCCTGGATCAGCTGGAGGCGCTTGGGATCAAGGACGGCGACACCGTGCGGATGTACGGTTTGCAATTCGACTATTACAAATAATTGCTTCATAAGGTGAAAGAGGTTTTTATGAACAGCAAACAAAGAGCCTATTTAAAGGGCCTTGCAATGAATATCGAGCCCATTTTCCGCGTCGGCAAATCAAGTATCACGCCGGAGCTTTGCAACGCTCTGCGGGAGGCTTTGGAGGCGCGGGAGCTCATCAAGATTGCGGTTTTGAACAACTGCGACGATGACCCGAAGGAACTTGCCACGCTGATCTCGGAGAGAACCGGCTCGGAGACGGTACAGGTCATCGGAAAGAGGATCATCCTGTACAAGCCTTCCAAGACAAAGGCCACGATCGTTCTCCCTAAATAGGAAGACGATCTGTGCGGATCAGGAGAAGGATAAATAACCATACGGGGGTTTGCCATGAAAGTGGGAATACTCGGGGGGACCTTTGACCCCGTTCACAACGGACATATTGCCATCGCAAAGAAGGCAAAAGAGCAATACGGCCTCGATCTCGTATTTCTGATGCCTGCACGGATTCCGCCTCACAAGGCCGATGTGGCCACGGCGGACGTGCATCGCCTTGCAATGCTTACGCTTGCGCTGAGCACGGAGCCTTCGCTCGACATCAATCTGATGGAGTTTGAGCGGGACGGAAGATCCTATACGTCCGATACGTTGACGATCCTGATGAAGGACCATCCGGATTCCGAACTTTACTATATTATGGGAGAGGACTCCCTGCGGGATTTTCCAAAGTGGCATGAGCCTGCGACCATCGCGTCCCTTGCGAAGATCCTGGTGGCGCCCCGGGAGAAAAATACGCAGGCCTTTAAGGACCTGATCGCGCTTCGAAGCGAAGAGTTCGGGCAGGTGTTTTATCCCCTGGACCTTCCGTACAATCCGGTTTCTTCCACCGGGCTGCGGGAGTGCCTTGAGAACGGAACGCCGTCTACAGAGTTGCCTGCGCGGGTAAACGATTACTGCAGGCGCTTCGGAATCTATACGAAAAAGCCGACGGTTCTTAGAAAAGAGACGGTTGCGTTGTTTGAAGCGCTTTCGGAACGCCTTAAGGAAAAGCTTCATATCTACAGGTTTTGGCATGTCACGGGTGTCGCATACACCGCAGCCAATCTGCTTGCAGAGCGCTACGAGGCCATGCACAGAAAGCCCTGCGAAGACGGCTGCTACGACGAGGTGCAGCAGGCATTTATCGCGGGAATCCTGCATGACTGTGCAAAATGCATGTCCATCCCCGAGCTGGTGACCTATGCGAAAGAGAATAACGTGCCTCACGAGGAGGAGCAGGAGAAGATCGGCGATGTTCTGCACGCTCCGGTAGGGCGTTTCATGGCGGAGCATGAGTACGGAATCACGGATCTTGTGATCCTGGACGCCATCGGAAAACATTGCCTCGGCGATGTAGAGATGAACGATGTGGACCTTGCGGTGTTCGATGCGGACTACTTCGAGCCGTACCGCGACCACAGACCGCTTGAGATAACGCTTTCGGAGCTTCGTGATATTGCCCTTAAGGACATCACGGTCGGAGCGTATGAGGTGACAAAGGCCAGCATCCTCTTCCTGAAAACCATCGGTGCAGCGATCTGCACGCAATCATATCGGGTTCTGGAGGCTCTCAAAAAGCGATTGAAAGAGAAAAATACCGCGTCTGCGGAGGAAAATGAAACCATATCAAAGGAGAATGAGAGTACAATGAGTGAGTATACCTCAAAAGATCTTGCAAAGACTGCTTACGCTGCACTGGACAACAAGAAGGCGTTCGACATCCGCGTGATCGAGATCGACAAGGTCTCCACGATCGCCGACTACTTCGTGATCGCCGACGGAAACAACGCATCCCAGGTGGAGGCGATGGTTGACGAGGTGCAGATGATGCTCTACAAGACCTACGGAATTGAGCCCAAGCGCGTTGAAGGTGCGAAGAACAGCGGCTGGATTCTTATGGATTACGGCGATATTGTCGTTCACGTGTTCTCTTCGCAGGACCGCCTTTTCTATGATCTTGAGCGTGTATGGCGCGACGGAAGCACGCTGGACACCAGCGACTGGGGAGAGAATCCCGCAGAGAAAAAAGACTGATATTTTGAAAGAATAAGTTACGCCCTGCAGGGATCAAGCATACCGGCAGGGCGTTTGTTTTATGCGTTATGGGCCAATCCGGAAAACAGTCCGGGATCAGCGGTAGAAGCGGAAGAGTCCGATGACAACGCCCAGGATCATGCAATCCGGAACGATGATCGGATCAAGCGCATCATTTTCCGGCTGAAGCCGGATATGACCGTTCTCCTTGTAGAACGTCTTGACCGTAGCCGAGTCATCGATCAAAGCAACAACGGTGTCACCGTTGTATGCAGTGTTCTGACGGCGCACCAGAACGCGGTCACCGTCGAAGATGCCGACGTTGATCATGCTGTCGCCCTTCACTTTCAAAAAGAAGGTCTCTGCATTCGGCATGTACTCCGTGGGAATCGGAAAATAATCGACGATCGATTCCTGCGCGAGCAAAGGCTGGCCCGCAGCCACGGTGCCGATGACCGGAACGTTCACCATCTCACGGTTGGTCACGCGGAAGGAATCATCGACGATCTCGATACAGCGGGGCTTCTGAGGATCGCGGTGAATGTATCCGTTCTCCTCCAGCGTCGCAAGATGCGAGTGAACGGAAGAGGTCGAACGGAGATTCACGGCTTCGCAGATGTCGCGAACCGACGGCGGATATCCCTTCGCCAGAATCTGGGACTTGATAAATTCAAGGATCTCTTCTTGCTTCTTCGTAATCTTACCAGGCATAACAGCCTCCTTCTCATGAGAAAACTCATTGATGATTTGGTACCCTGAGTTCATTTTAGCACAAGTCCGGGCGGAAATCAAAACATTTGTTCGAAAAACAGGCCGAAAAAGTGAACAAATTTTCGGTAGAACAAGTGTTCGAATTTTGTGCACTTTTTCAATCGCTTTTGCATTGACAAACCGAACGAATGTTCGTATAATGACGATATCAAAGCAAGAACACATGTTCGGTTGCAAAACAAGCATTGAGAATCCGGTCACAAACCGGACAGGGGAGTGTCATCATGAACGCACAGATCAGTAGCAACAGATATACGCATAGAACAAGCAGAAACGATTCTTATGTAAGCCGTTCCCGGAGAGCCAGAAGAAAGGCGCTTCGCAGATTGTACCGCAGAGCGATCGTTGCTTCTGCGGCAGTTGTTCTTCTTGTATTGTGTGTATGGATTGCAGCAAAGAGCAACGGCAAGGCTGTCGGTAAGTCTGAACGCGTGAAGCAGCTGACTTCGGTATGTGTTGAGGAGGGAGACTGCATCTGGACCATCGCAAAGCAGTATTATACCGAAGAATGCGGTAGCATGCAGGATTATGTTTCGGAAATCAAAAAGACCAACAATCTGTACGGAGATCGCATTCTCTCCGGATACTCGTTGTTGATCCCTTATTATGAGTGATGGTGTATTGGGAACCTACAGTAAGATCACTGCTATATATTGCTTTCAGCTTCCGCGGTTCTGTTCGATCCGCGCTCATCAGAGGAGACTGTGTCCTCAGGCAACCGCCACTGCGGGATGACTCCTGCGCGGATCGCGTGAAAGAGACGGTCTCTTACACCGGGGGCCTCCTCATTCAGCTTTTTGATCCATCGGGAAGCATCCTCCCGTTTGGTCTCACCATCCGCAGGACACGGGTTCTTGAAAACCGGCAACTCATAAATGTTTGAGAAGCCTTTTACATCACATTCGTTGACGTAGATCAACGGCCGTATCAGGGTAAGGTCGGTCCGGTCAAGATACGTTACCGGGGAGAACGTATGGATTCTTCCTTCAAACACAAGTGACATCAAAAGCGTTTCAATCACATCATCTTTGTGATGCGCGTATGCTATCTTATTGCAGCCGAGACGTTTTGCTGCATCATTAAAAGCACCCTTGCGAAGTTTTGCACACAAACTGCAGGGATTGCTTTCTTTCCGTATATCGAACACGATCGTAGCGATTTCCGTGTGAACAACTTCCAATTCTACATTCAATTTATCGCAAAATGCCTGAACCTTTGTGTAGTCCGTGTTGAACCCGAGATCAACCGAGATTGCTTTTACGGTGTATTTTGCGGGATAGAATCTTCGAAGCTCTGCCAGGGCGTACAGCAGAGTCAGACTGTCCTTGCCGCCGGAGATACCGACCGCAATCGTGTCCCCGTCGCAGATCATGTGATAATCATCGACAGCTCGTCGGACAAAGCTCAATAATTGTTGTAATCTCATGAAAATACCGGTCCTTTCTATCGCCGAAAAGGCATGGTTATTATAGCATTTTACATTCCGTACGAAAAGCTGTTTTTATAAAATCTATGGCGGGTTGAGATGTTTTATGGTATAGTAATGCTATAAACCGTGCGGAGGAAATGAAATTGGATTCCCGTATTCAAAAGATCGTTGATGAGATAAAGAAATCAATCAAAGGAAAGGATGCCATTATCCTGAAGGTTTTGTGCGCGATGTTTGCCGGCGGACATATTTTGCTTGAAGATATTCCCGGTGTCGGTAAAACGACGCTTGCTATGGCAATCTCGCAGTCAATGTCGCTTTCCTATAAGCGTGTGCAGTTTACGCCTGACGTCATGCCCAGCGATATCACCGGTTTCAATATGTACAATGCACAGTCGCAGAAGTTTGAGTTCCACGAAGGCGCGGCTATGTGCAATCTTTTGCTCGCGGATGAGATTAACCGCACCTCGCCGAAGACGCAGTCCTCGCTTCTTGAACTGATGGAAGAGGGAAAAGTTACGGTTGACGGTCAGACGCATTTTGTTCCGAGACCGTTTATCGTAATTGCTACACAGAACCCTTTCGGTTCTGCCGGAACACAGCGGCTTCCGGAGTCTCAGGTCGACCGCTTTATGGTTCGTCTCAGCATGGGATATCCAAGCCATGACTCCTCCATCGAGATCCTTCGCCAGGATTCGACGCCGGAGACAATTGTTCCTGTTATTACTGCGGAAGAGTTTCTGAAGATGCAGCAAAGCGTCAACGAAGTCTTTGTCGATGAGGCGATCTATGAGATGATCGTCAATCTTACCGAGGCAACACGTGAATCCGATAATATCCAGCTCGGCTTGAGCCCTCGCGGAAGCAAAGCTTTGCTTCGTATGGCCAAGGCCAATGCGTTCATCAACGGTCGCAAGTTTGTCTCTACGGAAGATGTTCTGGCTAACCTTTCCTGCATTATGGCACATCGACTTGTTCTCAGCTCCCGGGCGAAGGCCAAAGGAATTGAGATTGATTCCGTACTGGATAAGATTGCAGACGATATCTTCGTACCGAAAATCTGAACGACGCCGACGAGAGAAGAGAGTAAGTCATGAAGAAGATCTTTGCAATTGTTCGATACCTTCTGTTTTTAGCAATTCTTTTGTTTCTCTACCTTTTCAACAACCATGCGCTGACGCTTTTGCTGCTGATCGTCGGGTTGTTGATTCCCGTAATCTCTGTAGTAACATTTCTTCTGTCCGTCAATAAGATACGTTTCGCGATCGCATTCCGTGATTCCGCGGTCAACCGGGAGGAGAATACTGCAATCCTTTTGAAAGCAGTGAATTCCTCCGTCATCCCGCAGTTAAAGGCGAATTTTCGCTTTACTGTTTCCAATGAGTTGAATCCAAACGATATGCAGCATTTGTGGGAGCTTTATATCGGTCCGAAGGAAACCATGTCCTTCGCTGTTCCGCTGCAGTTGATGGACAGCGGAAGCTTTAAAGCAACGCTTCTGGATGTCTGTCTGACCGATGCTCTCGGTGTTGTGTCGAAGACGATCCGGGTGAATGAAAGTGCAGAAGCAGTTGTCCTGCCGAAGGAATTCGGGATCGATGAATCGGTCTTTCAGGAATATGTCGGAACTGTTACCGAGGATGCTGTTCATGAGCGTTTCGCAAAGGGCAACGATCCGTCCGAAATCTTTGAAATCCGGGATTATCGAAGCGGGGACCGCCCGCAGCAGATACACTGGAAACTGAGTGCAAAAGAGCAGGAATTGATGGTAAAAGAGTTCTCCGATATGACGGGGGAAACTTTTGCGATATATCTGTGTCAGGATTTTCAGGACAATAAGCAGATGGACGCATACTTCGACGTCATGTACAGTGTCGGCCTTCAACTGTGCCGCATGGGAATTGCGTTTTCTTATTGCTACATTCCAGGTTCCGGAGATGGTCTTAAGCAGGTTTCGGTAACATCCCCGGACAAGGTGGGAGAGTGTCTGCTCACAATGTTTTATGCGAAACCGAGGTTAAACGGGCTTGCCGAACTGACTGCGGTTACGGAGGCAGCAGGAATGAGGAATATTCTTGTGCTGACGACGCAACCCTTTGCAAAGAAGGATCAATCAAAAGAGTTGATAAATAAAGACAATCTTGCAAGACTGTTCTTGTTGTAACGAGGAGGAAACAACTGTCATGAAGTTGTCCAGACGGGAACGAACGCTCGTTGAATTTGCGGGCATCTACAGCGCGAAATCCGGCATTGCCATGGATTTCGGGTTCAGTAAGCTTGCGCCCAAAGAGCGTCTTACCGTCTGTCTTATACGCGGAATTCTTGTATTTTTGTGCCTGTTCGGCACGGTCGGACTGTTTATCGACACCTTTGAATTACCGTGTCACATTGTAATGCTTGCAATCATTTCCCTGGTATTTTCCCTGCTGATCGCGTTTTTATATTACAGTTACTGGGCGTTCAATATCGGTTACGTTGCTTTCTTCGCAATCTTCATCGGTGTTACGATCCTTACCGCAAGATACTCCAACAGCGGAATGAATGCGATCATCAATCTGGTCATGAAAGTCGTCGATGAGAAGCTGAATTTAAAGGGTGTGCGCGTCTATACCGAGTTCTTTTCCAACCGTACTTTGACGATCACGTGCTGCATGCTCAATATTCTGGCGCTGTTGTTATGTCTGTTTAACAATGCGATTTCCGGCGCCTGCAGTCCGTTTCTGACGTTTCTTCTGGTTTTTCCACTCACGCAGGTTTGCATTTACTTAAAGGATTCCGTCAATTATTTCTATGTCGGAATGATCCTGTGCGGCTTTCTGGGCGTTGTCCTGCTGCGATACAGCAATCGTTACAAGATGCCGATGAAGGGCCTTGCAAAGAATGTCACGATCAAAAAGAACCGTATTACGCGACGTGCGGAACGGTTTGTGTTTACCATGCGGCAGATGCTTGTTGCATCCGCAGTCTTAACAGTCGTTTGTCTGGTATTCGGCGGTCTTTTGGTTAATGCAGCGCCGAAATACATGAAGAACAATTACAGCACCTTGAAGAACGAAACAGATACTGTTGTGAAGCAGATAGCTGTTTCCGGCTTTGCCGGATTGTTTAACCGGTATCAAAGCACCGGAGGTCTGAATGAGGGTAAGCTCGGCGGTGTTCGAAGCGTGAGCTTTGATTCGGAAACGGATCTGATCGTGGAGCATGTTCCGGATAATGTAAACGGGTTGTACCTCCGGGGCTTTGTCGGCGATCGTTACCAGGACAACAGCTGGAAGCCTGCCATAGATTCATATTATCTGTCGGATTCGCCGTATAATATGAGCCCTTCCGATATTACCGATGCTTTGGAAACAGAGACGAACATCCTTCTGGAGCGTGCTGCGGCCGGGAAAGAAAAGACTGCGACCGCACACATCAGAGTTACGAATGTGGATGCTACGATGTTCTACCACTATGCACCGTATTATTCTATGATTGCTCTGAGCTCGAATATGCAGGGAGACTATCGTGACACCGGTTTAAGACAAAATGCTCAGCATTATTCGTATTTTCCGATTTCACAGATGGATGATCTCATGGAACATTATCAGGATTTTGAGGAAATTCTGGCACCGTATCGTTCCAATGATGCTGCAACAAAGATGTATCAAAGGTATGTTCACAGTCATTACATAAGTCTTCCGGATTCGGTCCGTGAGGTGGCCGAGCAGATTGCAGAGGAGAAACTGACCGGCACGGATACGCTCACTGTGGTTCGTCAGCTCATGAAGTATTTTGAGACGGAGTTTACGTATACGCTGCAGCCGGGGATCACTCCGAGAGGCAAGGATTTTGTCACGTATTTTCTGACAAAGCAAAAGAAGGGTTTGTGCGCTCATTTTGCGTCTGCCGCCACGGTTTTACTGCGCGCCAAAGGAATCCCGGCACGCTATGTGGAAGGCTATTATATGCAATATGATGATGCACTGGAGATGACCGAAGTTGAGGGTGAAAACCCGGAAGACTGGTATTGGGGATATAACGGCACGCTGCAGGAGGGAGATACGCTTGCCGTCATGAAGGCGAATGTGACCGATGCCAGCGCCCATGCATGGACCGAGATCTACATTGACGGCTTCGGATGGTATCCTTTGGACTTTACTGTTGCGGATTTCGGCGATTCCGTAGAAGACGGCAGCTTTTGGTCGAGATTCGGAGGTTTGCTGGGCTTCGGAGACGAGAATTACGATTCTCCGGTCGTCGCGGTTGCCGGCGGAATCCGAAACGCTGCGCCGTTTGTTTTAATCGTTATTCTCGTAGCAGCCGGCGCAGCGCTGGTGCTTTATGTCGCGATTCGTATCCGACGAATGTACCGGCTGTATCATGTGACAAATAATAAGCGCCTTGTATATCAATACACGGCGCTCACGAAGCTTTTAAAGAAGTTTGAAAAGGTGGAAGAAAAGAATATCTACCACAGGAATATGGTCGCTTATCTGACAGAAAAAATCGATGCGGATCCTGCGGAAATCGCACGCTATATCGGGCTTGTCGAGGAGGCATCCTTCGGCAACCGCAGTCTTACCGTGGAAGAACTCACGGAAGCTACAACATTGTTTAGGAAGATATTCAAACGTATCCGCGCCGGATTTACGAGGCGTGAACGATTCCGCACGATGCTTACGTATTGATCGTCAATCTTTGCGCAGGTGCACCTTATCTTTGGCGGAACGGCGACGTTCCTCCTCAATGGCTGCATAGTGGCGTCTGGTGGTATTGACGTCTTTGTGTCCTAATACGTCCGCCACAAGATAAATGTCGCCGGTTTCCTTGTAAAGCTGCGTGCCGTACGTACTGCGCAGTTTGTGCGGTGTGATCTTTTTAAGAGAAACCGCGGCTCCGGCGTACTTTTTGACTAAAACTTCAGCCGCCCGGACAGTCATTCGACTCTTCCGGTTCGACAAAAATAATGCGTTCTCGTGACCGGCGGCAGCAGTGAGAGAGTGGCGCTGTTCGCAGTATACCTGCAGTGCTTCGCGCACCTCATCGCCGAAGTACACGTAGGCCTCGTTACCGCCTTTTCGGGTCACTTTGATACGGTCATTGTCAAAATCCACGTCGGCAATGTTTAAGCCGATGCATTCGGAAATACGGATTCCGGTTCCCAGTAAAAGTGTCACAAGGGCCAGGTCGCGAATCTTGTTTTTCTCATGAAACCGTTGTTGTTGCTCGGAACCGCCCATACCGAATTCAACGGTATCCAGAAGTTCCGCGGTTTCGTTTTCATCGAGACGAACGATGGCTTTTTCATGAATCTTCGGAACAGCGACCTGTGCAGCCGGATTATTTTTCACTTCATGATGAAAATAGAAATAACGGTACAATGCACGGACAGCCGATAATTTGCGCTTTAAACCGTTTTCACCGTTTGTTACGGTGATTCCTTCTTCATTGGTGTAAACCTTCAGATAATCGAGGTAATTCTCGATATCATAGCAAGTGATTTCGTCGAGAATCGTAATGTCTGAAGTGTTAACGGTTCGACCTGCAAACGTTGCAACATGATGTTGTACAAACGTAAAGAATTGTTTTAAATCAATTGCGTAAGCAATTCGGGTTCTCGAAGCAGTTGTCGGTTCGATACCTCGAAAGAAACGATCGCAAAACGGAGGAAGGTCTTTGCGAAGATTGCGAAGCTTTAATTCGTTTTTGATGTTCATTTGTTTGTGGTAAGAATCGTTAGCCATGGTTTTACCTCCAAATCCAGGGGGAAGGCCCGAAAGGACCGACTTTACTGATAATAGTGCCTTTTTGGACTGTTTTGCGCTACAATATTTCGTAAAACCTGCGTTTAGCGAAATAATATATCTTTCAGGATAACGCCCGAAGCACTCTGCCCCGGGCGTAAATCTCAATGAAAAACAAGGTAATCAGAACAACTTGCGGTATTGTGTATCAACGATCTTTCGGAGCTCGCGAATTTCTTCGGCACCGAGTTTTTCGTTTGCCAGATATTCTTTAAAGAAATTCGTAATGTCGCCGCCGAACAATTTGTCGAACAATGCTTTTGATTCGATCTTCTGAATCTCAGCCTTGGAAATCACCGCCTTGCAGATAAAACCGGGTTCCTCACGAACAATTGCGCCTTTATCGATCAAACGCTTGATTACCGTGTAGGTTGTATTTTTCTCCCAGCCGATGTAATCCTTGATGATTTTTGCAATGTCTTTGGCGGAAAGACTCTGGTTCGACCAAAGTAATTCCATTACGTTCAATTCACCTTCGTGTAGTCTGATGTCACCCATATCGCTACCGTCTCCACTTATCGTCTGTAATTCTCAAGCTGTAGAATACAAATACTTGAACTGCAGTACAAAGAAAATCGCAGAGCAACAGCAATCCTGCTGTGCAATAATAATTCTACTATTATAGAATTTTATTGTCAATAAGCAAAATCAATTCGTTTTCATCTTTTTTTCGACATTAGTGCCTGCTCCAGTTCGAACCACTGTATATTGTGGTGGGCTCCCTGATTGCGGGAAAAACTGTCCGTGATTTGGTATCCGGTGTAATCCGGATGCTCGCTGAAAAATGCATTTGCGGCCCGATTTCGCTTGCTCGCTTCGCACCGGATCGTGAAATATTCCCGGGTGTCATCAAGAACAAGAGGAATATGCATATTGCGCCGACTGCTCTCCCACCGGGAGACCGGAATTCCAGCCCGCAGACACTCACAGTACAATGCCTGAACCAGAATACTGTAAGGTAATTCCTCGCGCTCGGTGTTATAAAAGGTGTCATAGTCGTTATGAAGATACCTGCACAATCCGGTGTCTGCAAACGCATATCGCTCGTCGACATCGGTAGTATCGTTGCCGGACGCCTGTTTTCTTTCGGTACGGACCGGAATCAGATAGCCGTTGTCCGTCAAGAACCGGTGGGCATCATCAAATTGTCGCCTGGTTAAGCCTCTTCCAATCGCTCCCGGGCGAAACGGTACCGAGAGAACGTCGATTCCGTTTTCCACAGTGTCCTGCGAATTCAGATATCTACCTTCGTAGTACCAAAGAAGGGACTGCAGTTTGGCCGGAAGTCGCCCGTCCGCATCGGTAAAACTCTGCACGATACGGGCGTGAATCTGCGCATGTACAATTCGGAGTGCGGAAATATCCGTCCGATCCTCCAAATACGCGTTTACGGCCTGCGGAAAGCCTCCTGTGAGCATATAATCGTAATAGAGGTCGTTGAATTCCTGGACGAACAACTCCGGAACCGGATGATTCCCTTCTTGATGTGAACGGATCATATCATTGTATTCGGGATGACCGGTGAGCTCGAGAAACTCGGCGAAGGTAAGCGGATGAACGGCGAAGAAGTTTGCGTCTGCATCTTTGATCAGATCGAATCGGTTGGTTGCCCAGGCGGTACGTAATGGAAGCCGTTTGGCAAGAAGCATTCCAAGGTTCTCCCGCAACATCTCGGCACCGTCGAACAAAAAGAATGTCTGTGTCACACGCTCCGCAGGAATCGAAAAATACTCCGACAACGCCTTAAGAAGCGAATCCGCTGACGGATCTTCGGCTGCCTTGCACAGCACATTTCGAAACTCACGGTCGATTGCGATGTCTGAGAGAATGTATCCGGCCGGAAGAAAATGCTGCTTCGCTGACGTTGCGGCGAGATCCCGAAGAAGGCGTGATTTGCCGACGCCCGAGAGACCGTGTAAAACCACGGCGCCTTCGGCGGTCACAACGGATTGCAATTGACCAAGGCATTGTCTTTGCATGGGTACTCTTCTCTTTTATCTGCGAAGTTTATCAAGCAGGTCGGAAAAATATTGCGGCAGGGGTGCCTCGAACTCCATGTACTCTCCTGTTGCCGGATGTACAAAGCCGAGCAACCCGGCGTGAAGGACCTGCCCCTGGGTATCGAATGGCTGCTTCTCACGGCCGTATACCGTGTCTCCTAAGAGCGGATGATGAATCGACGACATGTGCACGCGGATCTGGTGCGTACGGCCGGTTTCAAGGCGGCACTGCAGATATGTGTATTTTTTGCCGAGGGGCTCAACAACATGGTAATGTGTGACTGCGCGTCTTCCGTCCGGCACGATTCCCATCTTTTTGCGGTCCTTTTGGCTTCGGCCGATGGGCGCATCCACGGTGCCGTCAGCGGTAACAATACCTTCGCAGATGCAGTCATACCGTCTCGTGATGGAATGTTCGGCCAGTTGTCTGGACAATGCAAGATGAGCGCGGTCGTTTTTGCAGACCACCAAAAGGCCGGTGGTATCCCGGTCAATGCGATGAACGATTCCGGGGCGGGCTACACCGTTAATGCCGGAGAGCTGTCCGCCGCAGTGATACAATAACGCGTTAACCAATGTGCCGACCGTGTGCCCCGGTGCGGGGTGTACGACCATGCCCTTGGGCTTATTGACGATTAGGAGATCCGCATCCTCGTAGAGGATGTCAAGCGGAATATCCTCAGGCCTGATGATCAATGGTTCCGGATCAGGCAGAGATACCGTGACGATATCGCCGCAGGAAAGCTTTGTGCTGACCTTGGTAACGACAGTACCGTTGACCGATACACTGCCGCCGGCGATCAGCTTCTGCGCAAAGCTGCGGGTGATCTGAGGCATTGCAACGGCGATCACAAGGTCGGCACGCTTGTCGGCAAGGTCATCTTCCACCGGAAAGGTTTGTACGTCCATTCCGCTCTCTCCTTTCATTTTTTCTAAAACACAACCCCTTAAATCATAGCTGACTTAAGGGGCAGAATTACCAAATTCACTCGGTATCGTTTTTGTCATTCTTCTTTGTACCGAAGAACGGGAGGAAATCAAGCTCCTCTTCCTTGTAGTAAAACAAAAACAAAAAGGCTAAAAGAAATGTTCCGCAGGTCACGTAGATGTCGGCAACGTTGAATACCGGAAAATGAATGATGTCAAACGAGATGAAATCCTTCACGTGATGGTACACAAGCCGGTCATACAGATTTCCGAGTGCTCCGCTTACGATAAACAAAAGACAAAGCGTGAAGGGACGGAAACGCTTATTTGCAGGAATCCTCGCGATCACGAAAAGGATACCTACGATCAGCAACGCTGAGAGGATCAGCAGGATATCCACCTTTCCGTGGAAGGACCCCCACGCGGCACCGGTGTTTTCAAGATACCGGAAAGTGACTGCATCTCCGATCACCGGAATGTATTCCCGCTCGCGCAGTACGGAATTCGCCCAGTATTTGGTGAGGCGGTCCAGTGCGATCAGAACTATGGGAATCCACGCGTATCGAAGCTTCGGAAAGCGCGAAAACAGATTCGGTTTTGTTTCTGTGTTGTCCAAAGGGTTGTGCTCCTGCGACTGTTGATACGGACTTACTGACGGAACGTCGGTACGCCGAAGGCATCCTGCTGCAGGAATGCGGTGTAATCGCCGGTGATATCCACATCCTTCGGAGCCACGATGAAGATGTAGCCGGAAATCTGAAGGATCTGTCCGTCGATGGTATAGATGCATCCGCACACGAAATCCATGATGCGCTGTGCGATCGCGGGATTGAATCCCTCGAAGTTAACGATGATGGCCTTGCCGTTGCGAAGCACATCCACGATGCTGGAGGAATCCTCGAAGCTGGTAGGCTTCATCACGGAGAATTGCTTCTGCGGTGCATTTGCTGCGGCATTCAGGCTCTGCGTGCGCTCCGGAGAAGCTACCAGAGGGGTCTTCTGCGGATAGGAAGTCGTGGTGTTGGTGTGCGAGAACTGGGTTGCAGCGCTCGACTGACGGGCAACGGTGTTCGAGTACGAATGCTCTCTCTGTGCCACGGTACGTGCATAATTGGAGGAGGAATTCGTAGGGGTCAGACGGATGTTCGAAGAAGGCCGTGTACTCGCGGGAGCCTTTGCTGCCGGATAATCGTCCTCATCCTCCTCGTCGTCCTCATCATCCGGAATCTCGTCGTCGCTGCGGATGAAACGAGCCTTCAGACGCGCGAAAACAGAGGGCTTTTCGTCCTCCTCGTAGTCCTCGTCGTCATTTTCCTCGTCATATACGTAATTGTCATATTCTTCGTCAAGATCGTCGTCATCGTCCTCGCCATTGACCCAATCCGCAATTTTTTTGAAGAAATTCATGTTGCGTTGCTCCCTTCTGTTGCATAGATGCGCTCGCCGAAAATCTTCGAACCGACACGCACATACGTAGCTCCCTCTTCTACCGCTATCTCATAATCGTTGCTCATTCCCATGGAAAGGCAACACATATCTATATTATCAATATTTTGTTGTGCAATGTCAACTGCTAATTGACGCAAAGCCGAAAAATACTGCCTGTTTTCCTCAGGAACAGGAGTATACGGTGCCACTGTCATAAGGCCACGGATATGAACGTTCGGAAACTTTGCGATCTCGGCTGCCACAGCGGGAGTTTCCGATGCGGTAAGGCCGAATTTGCTCTCCTCTCCGGCGATGTTTACCTCAAGGAGAATATCCTGCACCTTGCCGATCCTTGCGGCCTCCTTCTGGATCTCGGCAGCCAGTTCCACAGAATCGACGGAGTGGATCATCGATGCCACGGCTACCGCCTTGCGCACCTTGTTTTTCTGCAGATGGCCGATCAGGTGCCAGACGATCGGCTGCTCCGAAAGCTCGCCGTTCTTTTCGCACATCTCCTGCACCTTGTTCTCGCCGAAGTGGAGTTGTCCGGCGCGGATCGCGTCCGTGATCATGGACACGGGCTTTGTCTTGCTGACCGCGATCAGAGTCACTTCGGAAAAGTCGCGTCCGGCGCGTTTACATGCCGCCTCGATGCCTGCCTTGACATCCGCAAGCGACTGCCGGATGTCTTGTTTCTCTTCATTTGCTGACTGTATACTCATGAAATTAACACTCTCCTATTGGTTGATCAATTCATTTTCCGTCATTGTGGAAGCGTCTTCCCAGATGAAGTCGTAGACATTGATGCTTCGGGAAATGCCGGATTTGACGATGACGTAATCCTCGCCGTCATAGAGGCGCTCGATCATTCGGAACTGCGCGTAGCCCTTGTTCACGCAATACACACCTTCCAGTTTCTTTTGCGTGGAAACCTGATACTGGTTCGTGGTGTGCGGGATCGTGATGTACTGCCCGTGGGTCTCGATAACCGATTCGTCGATGTAGGCGTATTCATCGTCGTAGAAGTAAACCTCCGCCTCGTGGAAGCGGTATTGCACATTGTTGGTCTCATCGAGCTCGCGGACGGTGATGCCCGTCTTGCCCTGGTCGTTGACGATAAATTCCTTCGGAACCACGTAGAAATACTTTTCCACAATAGACTTGACCGGAATCTTCAGACCCTCCGTCTGGGAAAGGTCGATGTTGATCGTCAAAAACCGCTTGCCGATATAGCGGATGAGATATTTGGAGAGGTCGATCCTTGCGAAATAACCGTCTCCCTTTTTGTATATGGCAACAGGCATCGTCAGGCTCAGTCCGTCGTCCATGATGGTAAAGGACATCTTCTTCTCGCCCTCGAGTGCCGTGTATTGTTCCTGGGTAAGATTGAGGATCAGTGACCAGTTCTCGTTGGTCACAAGCTTGTATGCAACGCTGCCCGCCTCGCGAAGCTCCGCCGAGTACAGCGTGCCGTCCGAATACTCCTTCTCGTCAAAGGTGGCGAGGGAAACCGAGTCCGCGGTCAGTCCGTCGAGGGAATCCGTAAAGAAGGAAACAACACCGGAGTACGGTGCGCGGGAAAGCGTAAGCCCCTGGGAAGAGCCCTGCTTCTCAAGGATCTTCGAGAGATTCTCCAACAGATACATATCGGAAATGCTGATGATCTCCGACTGCAGGTTCGTCCGAAGCTCATTGATCGCGGAGATTGAGCCGGAGGAATAGGTCTTGTGGAAGGCGCCGATATTCTCCTTTAACGAGGCGACATCCGATTCGCTTAAGGAAAATTCAATCTTCTCATAGGCGGCGCTTCGGAATTCGCGGCTGTTGTCCACGGAAAATACAGCTTCATTTTTTGAGACGCGGGTGCCGCTCTTCATGTAGTAATTGATGTAGCCGGCCGAAGGCGTGGAGACACTCTGCTCCTCGCGGACCACAACGGCTTTGGCCATGTTGTTGGTGGCAAGGGCAATCTTCTGCACCTCGTAGATGGTCGGATGGCTCTCGCGAAGAGACAAAACAAAACAGACCGCAATGTACACCAGGATGAACACAAAGATCGCCAACCCGATGTTTCCGGCCTTACGTTCGTGACTTCTCTCCGAAAGACGTTTCCGACTCACCGATAAACTCCCCTATTGTAAACAGGGGACCATCCTTCGATGGTCCCCGTTGCATTCCAAAACAAAGAAATTACAAAGCGACAATCACCTTGGACCGAACAGCTTCCGTCAGTGTCTCCGCATTTGCGGAAAGGCTGATGATGATGTCAACATTGAACTTTACGGAAATCATATCAAGCTTTGCGATGACGCGCTCGATATCGTCGATGCCGAGGCAGGCAACCTTTAAGAAGCTGTCAAGATAAACCTTCTCAAGATCGTGGTCCTGCGAAATGATACCGCAGATGAAGCCTACGAACTCGGATGCGCACTCGATGCAATAGTCGTTGACATTGATCAGGCGGATCTTGTTGTTGAGCTCGTACATATGCTTGTTGCTTTTATCCAAATAGACAATCGTACCTTTCGATGTAAGGACATCGGAATTCACCTTGTCCAAAAGAATCTTCGTCTTCCCTTTTCCTTTCTCGCCGGCAATAATCTGTACCATGGCAAAGCCCTCCTTTAAGGAATGAAATCGTGTCAGACAGGCATCCTGCCTGATGAGTTTATTATATTACATGGGGCGGAAAATAACAACCATTTTTTGCAATGACGTGTCTATTTGCAATACGTCTCCATCAAAGTGTTCATCTTTTGATAAAGCTTCGTTTCCGTCTCGCAGTGGAACGCACCTAGAAGGTATTCGTGGCCCGAAACGCCGCGCACATGAAGGAGGAGACAATACCCCGCGCGGTCGGTGGTGCCGGTCTTGCTTCCGAGGATTTCGATGCCGGAAGGATACGGGTATGTGCCGAGCTTAAAGCAGTTGGTGGTCTTGTAGGCGCGCACACACTGCTCTCCCGCCGCGTTGGTATATTCGTACTCACCGCTGTTCAGTTTCATGATCTCCCGGAATGCGGGATATTTCGTGCACTCCTGGTAGACGATGTACATATCGTAAGCGGTCACCATGTGGTTCGCGACCTGAAGACCGCTGGAGTTGACGAAGGTTGTGTCGTTGGCGCCTAACTTGTCCATCTCCTGATTCATGAGCTTGACAAAATCCTCTTCGGTTCCCGCCACATGCCGCGCAAGGGCCACGGCAGCATTGTTTGCAGAGACGGTAAGAAGCGCGATCAGGAGGTTGTAGACCGTGATCTCGTCGCCTTCCTTGAGCTCCGCAACGGAACCCCGGGCCAGCTTCGCAACCGTTGCGTCGATCGTCACGACGTCATTTACGTCACATCGCTGCAGAACCACAAGGGCGGTCATCAGCTTCGTGACGGAAGCCGGTGCGACCTTGTCGAACATGTGATAGCCGAACAGAAGCTTATTTTCCGTGCGGTCGATGACAAATGCAGCCCCGCTCCGGCTCGGATTGGCCTCGTCGAAGGCATAGTCCGTAGTGAGCATGTCCTCGGAGACGTCGCAGATAAACCATTGCGAAAGAAGCGGCGTGAAGGTCGCGGCGCGCATGGAACCGATGTCATCGTTCACGACGCTGTCCGATGCGGCATAGTTCGCCATCAGATCCGAACCGTCGCTTCCGCCGCAGCCGCACAAAAGGCAGGATGCGAGTACAAACGACAGAACCAGTGCCGCCACGGCTTTCGATTTTCTTCGGAAAAAGCCACTCATTCCAGAAGTCCCTCTTCAAATTCGTATTTTTCCTCGACCACCACGTCCTTATCCTGCAAACCGACATTCAGAAGCAGGCCGACGATGGCCATGTTGGTTACCAGTGAACTGAGTCCCATACTGAGAAACGGCAGCGGGATTCCGGTGTTCGGGAGGAGTGACACGACCACGCCGATGTTAACCACGGCCTGCAGCGTGATGGTAACGGCGATGCCGGACGCGATCAGGTAACCCAGGCGGTCCTTTGCTCTCTTGGCGATACGAAACGCCAGAACGGCAAAGAGAACAAACAGCATGATGACAACCACACACCCCAGAAAGCCGAACTCCTCCGCCACGGAGCTGAAGATAAAGTCACATTCCACCACGGGCACAAAGTCGGTGAGACGTCTTCCGCTGTTGCCGACGATCAATTTGCCGAACATACCGCCCGACGAGATCGCGGCAGCGGCATTGTTCTGTTGATACATCAGATCCTTAAATTCCTCCGGATGGAAAAGAGAAAGAATACGGTCCTGCTGGTACGGGTTTAAAAGTATCTGGTAGTCCTGCATGACGTACCATAGAAGTCCTCCCAGAAGCGGGACCCCAGCCAGCAATCCGACCGCCAGAACTTTCAAAGACAGGCCGGCAAGGAACAAAACACAGATAAAGGTGGCCGCAAGCACAAGACTTGTGGAGAGGTCGGGCTGGTCAAACACCAGATAGATCGGAAAGCCGACCAGAACCACAATGATCGTAAGCCCGATGACCGTATTGATCTTCTTCTCGAGCATGCAGAACAGTTTTGCCATGAATATGATCAAGACGATCTTGGTGATCTCCGAGGGCATGAACTCAAAGCCTTTTTGCGGCACTCCGCCACCGCCGATCTTGATCCAGCGCTTTGCCTGATAATGCTTCCATCCGTAGATCAGGTGGAATTTTTCGTAGGTGACGTATTTACAGATAAACATGAGCAAAATGTTGATCAGGTAAAGCGGAACGAACATTCTGCAGATGAAATGGTAATCGACCAAAGATACTCCGACCATGACCATAAGACCAAGCAAAACACCTGCAATTTGCTTGATCAGATAGTTGCCGCCGGCGTCCCCCTGCAGTCTCGAGATCAGCATGGTGCTCAGGGTGAGCATGATCACAACGATCGAGACGACGGAGAACCGGTAATTGGATATCATGTAGCCCTTTTTCTTGAACATTATGAATCCTTTCAGAGCAGTTCGCTTAAGTCGGTATCAAAACGTAACGTATCCTCCTCCACCGGCACGATGGAAAGCTCATCGTCGTGAAGGGTGATGAGGCGTGCGGCGCGGTCGAGATGCGCCTTGAGCTCAGCCTTGCGAAGTTTCTTTTTCTCCTTCTCTCCCACGCTGTCCGGATCGTATACGGCCTTTACGATCTGCAGGTGCTCCGCATCCACATGGGAGGCGAAAATGAGGGCGTCGCGGTTGCCGTTGGTGCCGGCAGTCGCAGAGCCGAGAATTGCGCCCAGAACCACGAGACTTCCGCCGCAGCTGACGGAGCCGCCCTTCTCGATGTTGCCGACGATGACCATGGAGTTTTCGGTCTCCACGTGGGAACCCTCGGATACAGAACCGAAGAAGAATTTGCCGGTCTGGTTCGAGAGACTGGAGATGACATTGTCAACCGTCATCTTTAACACGTCCTCCGTGGACTCGTCGTTGTCGAACACACAGATGATCTCGAGGTCGCTCACCTCGGAGATCACACGCAGGATGTCCTTCTGCTCCGGCACGCTCAGGGTTCTTCCGGAAAATGTCAATGCAAGCTTCGCGGATCCCAAAAACTTGGCGGAATCCTCGAATTTTCTGCGGACGCGCTCCAAAAGCTCCTCAAAAGAAAGCTCTGCGTCCAGGATGAGTAAAATGCCGTCCTTGTACCCTTTTACAACAACGGATGTATCATTTTTCATGCAGCATAACTCCTTGGTCTGATTTAGTCGGTGTAGCCGACATCGATGATGGAACCGGCAATCACATTGCCGCTTAAGAGGGCATCCTTGTTCTCACCCTCAAAATAGAAACCGTATACCTCACGCGCCACCGAGGCCGAGTTTGAGGAGGCGTAACCGTTGGGGATTACCACCGTGAGACAAACTTCCGGCGACGAATACGGCGCGAAGGAAATGAACAAGGCGTTGTTCGGATGGTTGTAACTCACCTGCGCGGTACCGGTCTTGCCGGCGACAGAGACATTAAGGCCGGTAAAGATCTTGCGAAGGTTGGACTTTTCGGCGTTTACCACGCGGTACATGCCGAGCTTGACCGCATCCCAGGACGACTGGGAAACCACTGAGATCGTGTCGTGCACGGTTGCGGTGTTCTTGCGAACCAGATCGCCGCTCTGGGTCTCCACGCGGTTGATGAGCGTAAGATCATAGCATGTGCCCTCGTTGACCACTGTCGTCAGATACCGGCAGATCTGAACCGGTGAGAAGCTGTGGTAATAGCCGATGGACGTACGGATCGCGTCGGTGTTGGAGATGATCGGCGCAGACTCGGACATCTCGACGCCGGAGCGGTCGCCGAGGCCGAACAGCTTGGCGTAGCGCTGGATCGTGCGGATTCCGTAGGAGTCGACGTACTCTTCCCGGTCGTTTAGGGAAAGCCTGTAACCGACTTCGTAGAAGAAATAGTTGCACGAGTCGCGGATGGCGTCCGTCACAGTGATGTTTCCGTGGCTTCCGGGGTTGATCCAGCATCGCGGAGACGGTTCGATCTTTTTGAAGATCGTATCATCGTGAATGGTCTCTCCGACAGAGATCACACCCTCCGTGAGTCCCGCGATAGCCATGAGCGGCTTGAAGGTGGAACCGGTGGTGGTCTTTGAGGTGGTCGCACGGCAGACCATGGGGTACGATTTGTCGGCGAGCAGCTTGTTATAGTAATCCATGTCGATGGAGTTCGTCAGGTAATTGTTGTCGTAGCTCGGGTAGGAAACGAGACATTTGACGAGGCCGGTGTTCGGGTCCGTCATGACGATGGAACCGCTGCAGGGCTCGAGAGCAAGCATCGCGGGCGTGATCTCCAGCAGCTTGATCTTACGGGTGATGAAGTTGTAGGCCGAGAGCGTTCCGTTCTTAAGCGAGCGGTACGTATCCAGGTCCTCCTTCAGAACGCCCTGATCGTACAGAAGAAGAGACAGGTCGCGGCCGGTGAGCGTGTAGTTGAATACCAGCGAGCGGTACACCTTGCTCTGGTATTCGGAGTCATCGCGAAGGTGTGACACGATATAGTCATGCAAAAAGCCGTACAACTCGTTGGTGTCATAGTACTCCGAATCGATATTGAGGCGGTCAAGTTTGATCCAGCCCTGGGTGATCGCATACTGCAGGAATTTGCTGAGGCTCAGCTTGCCGTCCACATAGTTCTGGTACTGCTCGTCGGAGGTGTTGATCGCCGAGGAGTTGACGATGTCCCAGTTGGAGGAACCGAGTTTTGAGTACAGAAACGTCAGATACTCGCTCATCAGATCGCCGGCCTGCTTGTTCGTAACCGTACAGTCGGCATCCAGGAGATCGAGGAGACGGTTCCAGATGCTCTCCTCCATGTTCTCGTACTGGTGATACACGCTCTTCTCGAGGTCGGTAGCGTCCTCCGCCGTAAAATGCTTTGTGTCGATGACATGGTTGTTGATCAGCGCGTAGTACACCTCGTAGATCGGGATCTTGATGTCGGTTGCATCCTCTCCCTTCGTACCGTAGTCCATGTCCGGCACGATATACTTGAGCAAAATGGTGGCGATGTTCCGCTTCAGAATGTTGTAGCAGCCGATCTGAAGCTCCGAATCCAGGGTCAGATACAGATCGTTTCCGGCGATGGGCTCCTGCGTCACGGATTTGCTGACAACCTGGCCGTAGTCGTTGACGATGATGGTGGCAACGCCGTCGGTGCCCGCAAGGTCGGACTCGTAGGATTTTTCAATGCCGAGCTTTCCGACGATACTCTGGTCGTTGTAATGGTCGTCGGTCTCGCGAAGCGTTGCAAGCTCCTCCGCGTTGACCAGACCGATGTAGCCGATGATATGCGCAAAATACTCGGCGTTGTTATACACCCGCTTCGTCGTCTTGCTGATCTCAAGGCCCGGAATCTTCGTTGTGTTTTCGTAGAAACTGATGCGGGCGCGGTCGCTGATGTCGCTCACGATCCGGAAGCTCGAGTAGCTCGGATAGAGAATGAACAATTGATAGCGGTACGCCATGATCTCCAACGCATCCTCCAGGGTGTACTTGTCGGAAATCTGGAACATACGCGACGAGCTGTTGCCGTAGCGAAGAAAATTGAACACGTCCTCTGCGGTGGCACTCTTCTGCTGTTCCGTCAGTTTGTCGATGCTGGTAAGGCCGTATGCATTTTTCTTAAAACGGAGCAAGGCATTGCCCGATACGGTAAAGGCCAGGTTTCCGGCCTCGTCGATCTTGATGTAGAAGTCAAACTCTCGCTTGTAGCCGAAGTCCCGCAGAAGTTTGATCAGCGAGAAAATGGCGTCATTTTTCTCTGCGTTTGTGGACAGGGACGCCGAATCGTACATCTCGAGGTTGTACTGAAGATCATTGTACGCCAAAAGGACGCCCTTGCAATCGTAGATATTGCCGCGCGTCGCCGGTACCGCAATCGTCTTTGTGTATGACGTCGTGTCCTGTTTTACTTTGGCCGAGGACTCATCGATCATCTGCATGAAGAAGAGTCTGCCGATGAGAATACCGAACATAGCACCGATCACGAGAATGACCGGCACGAGACGATCCGCCAAAGGCGATTGCTTGGAATCCTCATTGAGCTTCGGGTCGAACATACTTGCCTCACTTCTCCTCCGGAATTATGCTTTCCGGAGCCAGGAACGCCTCGTCCTCCGCATTGCGGTTGATGATGCGTTCGTACAGGAATGTCAAGATCAGGTAGTACACGATGGCAATGATGACCGTGTACAGCATTTTCGGAATGAAAATGTCTTTTACATACCGGACAAAGCGGAGATCTCCGCGGATCAGGTAGAAGAAAATGTAAATGCAGGTGCAGAGCGCGAACTCGGAAACCGCCACGAGCAACAGCGGAACGAACCAGTCGCGCTGGATATAGTACTTGTTGAATTTGCCGCAGGTATAGCCGATCAGCATGTAGAAAAGCGCGTAGACGCCGAGGACGCCGCCGGTTGCGATATCAAGAAGCAATCCGCAGAAGAAACCGGTTCCCATGCCGGTCAGCCGGGAGTTGTGATACCCTGCCGCCACGGTTACGATCAAAAGAAGATCAGGCACCGCATTTGAGACCGAAAGGCCGACAAATACCGTGCTCTGCAGCAGAAAGCTCGCAAGAATTTCAATTGCAAGGATTAAAACCAGCAGCATATCTTCTCCTTAGTCCGGCGAAACAGCGGGAACTTTCAATTCCTTGATGACTAAAACGGTGCTCAGATGTTCAAAGTCAACAACCGGTGTCAGATATCCTTCCTTCGTCAGACCGTCGGCAACGGTGGTGATGTTGGAGAGGTAGCCGATCAAAAGACCGGGGAGGTATTTTTCGCTCAGCTTCGAGGTGTAGACCTTGTAGTTGTTCTTCGCCTGCGAATTGACGGTGATGTCCTGAACGCGGATGAAGCCCTTGGAGAGCAGCTCGAGGCTTCCGCACACGATGCAGTTGTCGCCGGTCTTTAAGATCGTGGCGCTGACGTAGCTCTTGTCGTCGATGATGGAGCGGACGATGGCATAATGCGGACCGACGTCCGTGATGATACCCACAAGGCCGGAGTCCGCGATGACGTTCATGTCGACCTTGAGTCCGTCCGCCGAGCCCTTGTCGATGGTGAAGGATGCGAAAAATCCCGTGCTGTCCCGGGAGATGATGTTCGCAGCCACCTTGGAGTACTCGGGGTACGTCTCGTCAAGCACCAGAAGCTGCTTTAGGCGCTCCAGCTCAAAGAGCTCCTGCTGAAGAAGCTCATTTTTCTCACGAAGCTCCTCCACTTCTCTCTCCAGTTCCTTCTTCTCCGCGCGGAGCCGGTCGATATCGTCGAATTTGGACTTCACATCATCGATGCCCGCACCGATCACGTGAATTCCCTTCTGCATCGGAACCAGCATGGAATTCACGGCTCTGGTGAGCGGTTTGAAAACACCGGGCAGCTTATAGGAACCGAGGATCAGCAGAATGCAGAACAAAATGCAGAGCATCAGGATGTACTTCGGTTCGACACCGTAATTTTTGTTTTTGCGTGAACTCATACATCCACCTCGGAAAATTCGTCAATCGTTCTCGTAATAGGTCTGACGAAGCGGCTTCGCCAGATGTTCAAACGCCTCTTCCTCCATGATGCGCCCAAGCCCCAGGGCAACGCTGACATCGCCGTTTTGGGGGATGTTGACCCGAAGACCGGTGGAGGCACTCACAAACTCCGCAAGTCCGCGCATGGACGAGGATGCACCGGTTATGGTGATACCGCCGTGATACACGTCCGCGGAAATCTCCGGAGGGATTCGCTCCAAAACCGTCTTGATCGCTTCTACAATGCCCTGCAGCGGCTCTGCAACCGCCCGGTTCACCAGGTCCGAGGTAAGCTCCCGCTCTCTCGGAAGTCCCGACACAAAGTCGCGGCCGTAAGCCTTTCCCACGGCGCTTCCGTCGGAGGCAAAATCCACCAGGGAAATCTTGATCTGCTCCGCCGTCCGCGGTCCGATCAGAAGATTGAACTGTCTTCGTACCGCCGCGATCACGGCCTCGTCAAACTTGTATCCTGCAATGGGACACAGTCGGCTTAACACGATACCGCCCTGGGAGATCACGCTGATCTCTGTGGTGTCCGCACCGATGTTGACGATCAATGCGCCCTGACTGGATGCAATGTCAATACCGCATCCCAGTGCGTCCGCAAGAGGTTTCTCCGCGATCCGGATCTTCTTCGGGCGGATGATGGAGGAATCGATGATGTCGTAAAATGTCTTTTTCTCGACGTCGGTGACCTCCGTGGGAACTGCAACGAGGAAACTTGCGCCCTTGGGCTTGTCCCCCGCTCTGGTCATGTCCATGGCGATGCAGTTCATCAGGGAAAGCATCGAATCGTAGCTGGCCACGACACCGTTTTTGATCGGTTGCTCGATGCGGATGTACTCCGGCTGCTTGCCGATCATCTCGGCAGCTTCCTCGCCGATGGCAATGACCTGCCCTTTCTCCCGCATGGCGATCACGCTTTTTTGATGAAAGCAGATGCCCTGCCGGATCTTGTAAATCTTAACGGCATAGGTGCCGAAATCAATGCCGAAAATACGTTCCGCCATACTTACTCCCGTGTTTTCAGTTCCCCGTTATCCTTGAAGCTGTAGTAGCCGGGGTCTCCGATAATAATATGATCGAGCATCGGAATCTGCATGGACTCGCCGAGTTCCTGCAACAATTCCGTCGTTCTGCGATCATCGCCGCTTGGCTGACAATCGCCGCTCGGATGGTTGTGTACTAAAATGAATGAGGCCGCTCTGCACTGAAGCGCCTGTGCAAACACCTCTCTTGGGGAAACCGCGGAGGAACGAAGCGTGCCCCGATGGAGCATCACCCTGCGGATCAGCCGGCAGCGGATGTCTAAAAGCGCAAGATGCACCTCCTCCGTGCCTGCAAACCGCAAATCCTCCCGGAATGTCTCATACACCGCCTTTGAGTTGCACATGGAAGGCAGCGTGCTCTTTTCGGAATTCCAGATCCGGCGGGAAATCTCGCCGGAAGCGACGAGCTGCAGCTGCTTGACTTTGCCGATGCCGGGCAGTTCCGAAAGCCGGTTTCCGGGCGTGGTCATAAGCCCTGCCAGACTGCCTCCGATCTCGTGAAGAATGTCCTCGCACATCGCTAAAACACTCTGCCCTTTCGATCCGTTTCTAAGCAGTACCGCTAAAAGTTCCGCGTCCGTCAAGACCTGCGCACCGTACAGTAAAGCTTTGTCGTCCGGAAGCATCCCCGTTACGGATTTCATTTTCCGATGATCATTCATAGTCTTCCTTTCCCTTTCTCCGGGGGGTGAAGCTATGACTCGCTTAATCAAATATTATACCATAACCGCCGTTCGCTGGCAAGTTAGCCTACACCTGCGGCGGGAGGTAACCGCCGTCCTTCATCTTCTGCAAGGACATCAAAATACCGAATTTGGCGTGGGCCCAGGTGAGGCCGCCCTGAAAATATACTGCATACGGAGGCTCAATGGGCCCGTCTGCAGACAGCTCGATGGACGAACCCTGATAGAAGGTTCCCGCGGCCATGATGACTTCGGAGTGATACCCCGGCATCGCCCAGGGCTCGGGCGTTACGTAGCTGTCCACCGGACTTCCTGCCTGAATTCCCTTGCAAAATGCGATCACCCTCTCGGGACTTCCGAGGGTCACCGCCTGGATGATGTCATGCCGCACTTCGTCAGCCTTCGGAACACAGGAAAAGCCGAAGCTCTCGTAAATGTTCGCTGCAAAGATGGCGCCCTTGAGGGCCGACGCAACCACATACGGTGCGAGGAACAGACCTTGCATGAGGCTTCTCGTGACACCGAGAGAGGCGCCTACTTCACGGCCCAGACCGGGGCTTGTGAGGCGGTATGCGCACTGCTCGACGTACTCGCTCTTTCCGGCAATATAACCGCCGATGGGGGCAAGGCCGCCGCCGGGATTTTTGATCAGGGAACCGACCACAAGGTCCGCTCCCACGTCCGAGGGCTCCTTCTGCTCCACGAACTCACCGTAGCAGTTGTCGACCATACAGATAACGTCCGGCTTTACGGACTTGATGAAGGCGATCAACTCTCCGATGGCGTCGACGGAAAATGTGGGTCTCGTAAGATACCCCTTGCTGCGCTGGATCTCGATAAGCTTGGTGCGCTCGTTGATGGCCTCGCGGATGGCGGGATAATCAAAGGACCCGTCGGGAAGCAGCTCCACCTGGCGGTAGGTGATGCCGAACTCCGCCAAAGAACCCTTGGCGGGATGAATGCCGATGACCTGCTCCAGGGTATCGTAAGGCTTGCCTACCGGTGAGAGAATCTCATCGCCCGGGCGAAGATTTGCAGCCATGGCAAGGGAAAGCGCGTGGGTTCCGCAGGTGATCTGGGCGCGAACCAGCGCGCTCTCAGTGTGAAATACATCCGCGTAAACCGCCTCCAGCGTATCCCGGCCCATGTCGTTGTAGCCGTAGCCGGTGGAGGTCTCGAAGCACTCCGCGCTCACACGGTTTTTCTGCATCGCGGCGATGACCTTCATCTGGCAGATCTCCGCCGTCTTGTCGATTGCCGCAAACCGCTTTGCAAGCTTCTCCTCGGTCGCCGCACCAATCTCGTAAACCTCGCGATCGATGCCGAGGGATTCATATTGTTCCAAAAGACTCATGTAAACGTTAAACTCCCGTAATGATTTCTTTTTCCCTCAATACACGTAACATCTCCGAAAGCAGTTCCTCTGTGTCCGCGTTGTCCTTCGGAAGAAGGATCGCATCCGCTTCTCTTCGAAACCACGTCATCTGCCGCTTCGCAAAATGCCTTGTCTCCAGCTTGATCTGCTCTCCCGCTTCGGCAAGGGTACACTCGCCGTGCAGGTACGGAAGCATCTGCCGGTACCCGATGGCCAGCATCGCCGGACACTGCTCGGGCATGCCGCCCGAAACAAGACCTTGCACCTCCTCCGCAAGCCCTCCCTCGATCATCGCATCCACACGCCTGTTGATCCGCTCGTAGAGAGCGCTGCGCTCAAGGGTCAGGACAAAGTATGCGAAATTATAGGGCGATGCGGTCTCACGCTGTTGCTTGTTAAGCTCGGAGATCGGTCTGCCGTGAAAGTGATGATACTCAAGTGCCCGGATGACTCTCTTTTTGTTTCCGGCAGGGATTGCCGCGGCGCTCTCGGGATCAACCTCCGCAAGCCTTGCATGCAACGTTTCCTTATCGATGCCTGCAAGCTCATCGCGATAGGCGGTGTCCTCCGGTTCCTCCTCGTAGGAAAGCCCTTTGAGAAGCGCCTGGATGTAAAAACCGGTGCCGCCAACAACAATCGGAATATGATCGTTGGCGCGGATTTTCCGAATAGCCTCCTGCGCCATCTCGACAAATCTTGTGACGTCCCACGGGTCGGTCGGCTCGATCAGGTCGATACCGTAATGAACAACGCCCTGCATCTCCCCGGGGAGGATCTTCGCGGTTCCCACATCCATGCCGCGATATACCTGCATGGAATCCGCGCTGATGATCTCTCCGCCGATGGCCTTTGCCAGGGAAATCGATAGTTCGGTTTTGCCGACGCCGGTCGGACCGGTCAGGATCACCAACGGTTCCACGTAACTCCTCCGTCAAACAATGCGCTTGAAGCGCTTCTCGATGTCCGTTTTGGTCATCGCCACGATGATCGGGCGACCGTGCGGACAGTGGAAAGGATTTTCCAAAGTCATGAGCTCTGCGATCAAGTGTTCCGCCTCCTGTCTGGAGATCTCCTGTCCGCCCTTGATGGCGGCCTTGCAGGACATGGACGCGACCTTCTCGGCAACCCGCAACAGCGGATCATCCGTCTTGCGGTCCTCGCTCAGAAGATTGAGCGTGTCGCAGATGTAATCCCTCGGCGCAATGCCCAGCAGTACCATCGGAACCCCGTTAATGGCATACTCTCTTCCGCCCAGGTCCGTAATCTCAAAACCGAGCTTCGCAAAATACTCCCGGTTGTTCAGAAGAGCTTCCTCCTCGCGCATGGTGAGCGTCAAAACCTCAGGAGGAGAAATCTGCTGCGTATATTCGCCGCCCTGCGTCACCTTCGCGATCAAACGCTCGTAATTGATCTTCTCGTGGGCCGCATGCTGATCGATCATAAACATCTGGTGCGGCATCTCAATGATCCAGTAGGTATTGAACACCTGCCCTACGATTCGATACGACCGGTCCTGCTTCGGGTCGACAAATGCAAGCTGCTCGTATTTGACGGCTTCTGCGTCCTCTGCTACGGATGTCTCTGCAACCGCTTCCGGCACATCTTGATACGAGGTGGTTTCCGGATACGCGGTCGCTTCGGAAAGCGGCTTGTCTGCAGGCTCCGAAACGGGGGCGATTACTGATTCCGAAACGGGCTTGTTTTCAGCTTCCGAGGCGGATTCGTTTGATGCTTCCGAAGCGGTCTCGTTTGCTGCCGAAGTGTGGCGAAGCGCCTCCTCAAACGTCAATGTGCTGCTAAACGGCGATTCCAAAGAGTTTTTGGGGATCTCCGGGTCAGCCTGCCAGTTCGCCGGCTTCGGCGGCGCGAAAACGGCGCTCACAGGCGTTTTCGCGGGCGCAGACTGCGCGATCCGGGATGTCTCGAACATTTCCGCAGGCCGCTCCTTTGCGGGCGCTGCAGGGCCTTCCGGAGGCTGCTCGGTGCCGGGAAGCACGGACATGCGGATCAGGTTTGCATTCTGCAAGGCGTTGCGAACGGCACTGTAGACCGCGTGGGAAACCTCGTCGCTGTCGGTGAAGCGCACATCACTCTTCGTCGGATGAATGTTGACGTCCAGAATGTCCGGACGGATGTCGAGAAAAAGGGCTGTGAAGGGATATTTATGCTGCATCACGTAAGTGCGGAATGCTTCTTCGATTGCGAAAAATAAAACCTTGCTGCGAACGTCTCTTCCGTTGACGAAGCACAGCTCAAAATTCCGGTTGCTCTTTGTGATCACCGTGGCACCGACTACACCGCTTATGGTGAGACCGACGCCCTCGTAGCTCACGGGGAGCAGATTCTCGGCGATCCCGCGGCCGTACACCGCAAAGATGGTATCCTTAAGTTTTCCGTTGCCGGGCGTCTGCAAAACCGTTCTGCCCTGCGAAAGGAAGGTAACGGAGACATCCGGATGGGAAACAGCAAAGCGGTTGATCCACTCGTTGCAGTATCCCGCCTCGGTGGTTTTGGATTTAAGGAATTTTCGCCTTGCGGGGACGTTGTAGAACAGGTCCTTCACAAGCATCGTCGTGCCCTGCGGACAGCCTGCCTCCTCGAAGCAGACCTCCTCGCCGCCCTCGATGACGAAGCGGCTTCCGAGGTAATCGTTTTCATTCAGTGTCAAAAGCTCCACCTTCGCAACGGCGGCGATGCTTGAGAGCGCCTCACCGCGGAATCCGAGGCTGTGGATCCGGAACAGATCCTCGCCGCAGGAAATCTTGCTTGTGGCGTGCCGTAGGAATGCGGTCCGGATATCGTCTTTGGCGAATCCGGAACCGTTGTCGGTCACGCGGATCAATGAGACGCCTCCGTCCTCAATCTCGACGGTGACTCTTGTTGCCCCGGAGTCGACGGCATTTTCCACAAGCTCCTTGACGACGGATGCGGGACGCTCAATCACCTCGCCTGCGGCAATCTGATTGATGGTCTCGGTGCTTAAGACATGAACGATTCCCATGGTAGTTTCTCCCTGTACGTACTTTTGCGAATTACTTCTGCTGTTCCGCGAGGAATGCCTCGAACTCCACCGCGGTCATTAAGATCTTGCGCGGTTTGGTTCCCTCCTCGGGACCGACGACGCCGGCCTCGGAGAGCTGGTCCATGATGCGCGCCGCACGGTTGAAACCGATCTTGTAAACGCGCTGCAGCATACCGATGGAGGCTTTGTCCTTGTCGATGATGAATCGGCCGGCCTGGGCGAAAAATTCATCCCGTCCGTCGTTCGGCGCGCTGTCGCCGCCCTTCATCTGCTCGCTGACGGTTGCAACCTCGTTGTTTTGAATATCTTCGGACGCTTTCGCATCGTAATTCACAGAATTGTGTTTGCACAGGTACGCAACGATCTCGGCAATCTCCTCATCCGACACAAACGGTCCCTGGAGACGCACCGGCTTCGGGATTCCCTGCGGGAAGAACAACATGTCGCCCTTTCCTAAGAGCTTCTCCGCACCGACCTGGTCGAGGATCGTTCTGGAGTCGATACCGGAGGATACGGCAAATGCAATTCTCGAAGGAATATTTGCCTTGATCAAACCGGTGATGACGTCCACGGAAGGTCTCTGGGTTGCGATGATCAGATGGATGCCGGCGGCTCTTGCAAGCTGTGCGAGTCGGCAGATTGCGTCCTCAACTTCGCCGGGGGCAACCATCATGAGATCCGCAAGCTCGTCCACGATGATGACGATCTGGGGCATTTTCCGAAGGATGTTGCCCTTGTCGTCCGTGAGCTGCTCCGTGCTCGCCTCGATCTTTTCGTTGAAGCCCTCGAGGTTGCGCACGCCCTGGTTTGCAAACAATTCGTAGCGGTGTGTCATCTCGGCAACCGCCCAGTTCAGGGCGTTGCTGGCCTTTCTCGGATCCGTAACGACCGGGATCAGCAGGTGCGGAATACCGTTGTACACACTGAGCTCCACGACTTTCGGGTCGATCATGATCAGGCGAAGGTCTTCGGGCTTGTATTTGTACAGAAGGCTGATGATCATCGTGTTGATGCACACCGATTTGCCGGAGCCTGTGGCGCCTGCTATGAGAAGGTGAGGCATCTTCGCGATGTCCGACAACACGATGTTGCCTCCGATGTCCTTGCCCACGGCAAATGTGATCTTGCCCTTGTTCGTCTTAAACTCCTGGGACTCCACAAGCGTGCGCAGCATGACGCCCGACGCCTCGGTGTTCGGAACCTCGATACCCACGGCGGCCTTGCCGGGGATCGGAGCCTCGATGCGGATGTCCTCCGCAGCCAGGTTTAACTTGATATCGTTTTCAAGACTCGTGATACGGCTTACCTTCACGCCCTGCTCCGGCGTGAGCTCGTATCTGGTGACGCTGGGTCCGCAGCTGATGTTCGTAACCGTGACGTTGACGCCGAAACTCTGCAGGGTGTTCTGCAGCTTCGCTGCGGTTGCCTTAAGCTGGTCGCCGGTCATGCCGGTTCCCTTCGGGGAAGGTCTGTGCAGAAGGTCAATCGGCGGGAAGCGGTATTCCTTCACGGGAGCGATCACCGGTGCGATCACCGCGTCGGAAGCGTTCTCCGAGGCATTCTGTGCACCGCTTTGCGAAACGCCCGTCTGAGTGCCGCGGCTGTCTGTCGTGCTCTGTACACGGGAATCCGAAGCCGTTGTTCCTCTTGCATCCGTCTGCGCGCTTCCGCCCTTTACAAGGCGAAGTCCGCCGCTTTGCATTTCTTCCCTGGTAGGTGCCACAGCCTCATCAGGCTCGACGGCGTCGTAAGGGTTGTAGGTTGACGAAGTCTGCGGCGTATCCGTGCGCGGTGTCTCTGTAAGACCGTGGATCGGCACCTGGGAAAGGCTTCCACCCTGGAGACGGTTCTCCACCGCAGCGCGCCTTGCCGCTTCCTTCTCGGAGACAGCCGGTCCGGAAAGCGAGGGATCCTCGTAGCCGGTCTTTATGATGCTTCCGCCGGATGGATTTTTCTCGCGGAATTTGTTGTCAAGCTCAATCTGGTAGAACGGATGGCCGCTGTCGGAAACGCGGGAGTTCGCGCCGATGGTGTTCGGTGCGTAGGGCTGCTGTGTGCGTGCCGCCTCTCTCTGTGCGCCGGCCTGATTGCCGGCAGCTCCGGGCACCGGGGCCTTGGAGATCGCTTCCGCGGCAACGGGGTCCAAATAAGCGACCTTGCTACCGTCGTCGTTGTAGACGGCCGTATAGACAGGCGTCTGCGGCAGCTCCGGCTCTTTTTTGTGAATCCGGTCGAAGAAGCCGGGCTTTTTCTTCGGCACTTCCTTCTGCGGCTCGCCGTAGAAGCTTAAGTCAACCGGTCCGGCAGGTGCATCCACATCCACCATGGTCACACGGCGTCTGCGGTTGGCCTCCTGAATCTGTTCAAGGGTCATGGTACCCGGGTTGGCACCATCCGCATAGGCCGGATCGTAGGCCTCCTTGCTCGCCTCACGCTTCTCGGCGATGTAGTTTTTGATCATGTGGAACACGCCCTTGCCGATGATCAGGATCAGGCACACAAGCATAAGCGCGATCAGGATCACGATTGTTGCGGTCTTACCGAACAGTGTGTTCAAAGGCTCTGCGATGCAGGCCCCTAAGAAACCGCCGCCCCGCTTCTCTTCCCAGCCGATCTTGAAGGACTCGAAAAACTTCGCTTCCGAAGCCACACCGGACACCGTGTGGATAAATGCTGCAAGAAAGATCTGCGAGATCACAAAGATCGTCGACTTCTTAGGCATGGCAGGGTCGTCGGGGTTTCTGCGGATGTAAAATACGAGGCAGAACAACGCCACGGGGAAAATGTAAGGCAGAATGCCTCCCAGCAATCCGAACAAAAGATTGCGGATTCCCTTGCCGATCAGGCCGCAGTCGGTGAAAATGAACAGGTACAGAAGAACCGCGACCAGCGCAGTCAGGATCAGAACGACCTCGTCCATGACCTCTTTGTTTTTCGCGTTGGACTTGCGCTGCTTTTCGATGAATTCCTCGGTCTCGTTCTTCTGGGATTTGCCCTTGGAGACCTTTGCGTCAGCGGTTTTCTCCGTGCTCTTCTCCGTGTCCTTTTTAGGCGATTTGATCACGATCTTGGAATCCTCGTCGCCCTTCTTTTTGCCCTTCTTCGGGAATTCGACGGAACTGCTGAATTTCTTCGAAGCCATGATGTTGCCTCCCCTTTACATAATGCAGAAAAATAACAACAATATTCCGAAACCGATCCGGTACCGGCCGAACCGTGTGAGTTCCATCCGCGAAAGCCGGCGGACGATCTCACGAAGCATAAAAAACGATGTAAAAAACGCTGCGATAAATGCGGCAAGCATAAACGAAACCTGCATTCCGCTCGCGCTTCCGATGTGGTGCAGGATCGGCCAGAGAGCCGACAAAAACAGCGAGGGAATGCTCAAAAATACAGCTGCGGAAACCGCGCACGCCCTGCGCGCACCGAGTGCCGTGAGGGTGAGGATCAGGATTCCAAAACGGCTGGTTCCCGGGATAAAGGAAACCGTCTGGGTAAGCCCCGCCAGCAGAAGCACGCGGTACGGAATCTCCTCCGTGGACTCATAGAGCCACGACACACGGCGGTTCCGAAGTTCGGAGACGATGTATAAAATACCGCCGACGATCATGGCAACCACGGTCATCTTCAGGTTGCGAAACGAAGCCGGTGCGAAGGAAAACTCCGCAAAATCATCCGCGAACACAAGTCCGATCAAAAGCGTAGGCAGAAACGATACCGTCGCCACGCACCAGAACATGATCCTGGCGCGGGACACGCTCTTCCCCTGCCCGCTCTTTATGATAACAAGGGAATTTCCCGGCAGGAACAGCAATGCGGCCGCGGTCACTGCCCCGAGGGCCGCGCTTGCAACCATAAGTTCCCGGAACATTGCGCTTGCGTTGTAGGTTTCAAAGTTTACATAGTGTTCGAGCACCGCGAGATGCGCGGTGTTGCTGACCGGAATCCACTCGGTGAGTCCTTCGACGATTCCGAACAAGATCACTTTAAAAATATCGAAAAATCCCATCCGAAGACTCCTTTGTGTCCTTACTCAGCAGAAAATGTATGACTTTCGCCGTCATCGAGGGATACCGGGTATCTCTTTCCCTGTGCATGTACGACCGTGTTATATGCGCCGTGTTCCGCCGTTATCGTAAACTCTTTAAGATGTCCCTTTTCCCACCGGATCGTGTAGCTTGCTCCGCCCTTTGCGCGGATTCCTTCGATGCAGCCTTCCGGCCACTTTGAAGGAAGTGCCGGCAATAAGAGCACGCGGTCGTCGTCGCTTTGCAAAAGCATCTCCGCGTAGGCGGTGATACCGCCGAAATTGCCGTCAATCTGGAACGGCGGATGATTATCGAGAAGATTCGGCAGTGTCGACTTCGTCAACAATGCCGCGAGGTTTTTGAAGCACTCCTCTCCGTCTCCTAAGGCCGCAAACAGATTCATGATCCAGGCGCGGCTCCAGCCGGTGTGACCGCCGCCGTGCGAAAGTCTGCGATCAAGTGTCACCCGGGCTGCCTGCGAAAGCTCCGGCGTCTTGTCCGGTGTGATGCTTCCCGACGGAAACAATGCATACAGGTGCGAGATGTGGCGATGTCCGGGCTCCGCCTCGTCATAATCCTCGGGCCACTCCATGATCTGTCCGTATCGACCGATGCGAAGCGGCGGAAGAAGCGAAAGAAGTCTTTCAACCTCTTTTGTAAATGCATTATCGCCCTCTCCCAGTTCTTCTCCGATGGCCAGGCAATCCGTGAGAAGATCCCGAAGGATTGAGATGTCCATCGTGGAGTTAAAGCAGGCGCAACCGCTCGTGCCGTCCGGGAGGATGTATGTATTTTCCGGCGAAACCGAGGGGCTTAAGATCACCTTGCCCCCCTCAATGTCGCAGAAATCGAGGAAGAACCTTGCGGATTCCTTCACAAGCGGGTAATACCGCTTGAGGAATCCACGGTCGTTGGTATAACGATAGTAATTGTGGATGTGCGTGCAAAGCCACGCCATTCCCATAACCCAGTAGGTGCCGGGAATCCACTCGTCCTGCGGAGCCGTATCGCCCCAGAGGTCGGTATTGTGATGCGCTACGATCCCGCGGCAGCCGTACATGCTGCGAGCGGTCTTCGCCCCGCTTTCGGCCATGCGCTCCATAAGCGCGAACAACGGCTCACAGCACTCCGCAAGGCCAAGCCGTTCTGCAGGCCAGTAGTTCATCTGCAGGTTGATGTTGATAGTGTATTTGCTGCCCCACGGCGGGTCCAGGTGCGGATTCCAGATGCCCTGGAGATTCGCAGGGAGCGAACCCTTGCGCGAGGAGGAAATCAAAAGGTAGCGACCGAAGTCAAAATAGGTGCAGATCAGTCCGAGGTCCGGATCTTCGGGTCGGAACAACGAAAGCCGCAGGTCCGTGGGCATCGCCTCAAGGGAGGTGTCACCGGGAAGCGTCAGCTTCGTCTTGTCAAACAAAGCGCGGTAGTCCTTCGCATGTGCTTTCGCAATGTCGTCAAACACTGTCTTCGAGCTGTCGCCGGACACGCAGGCAAGTCTTCTTTTAACTTCTGCCTCAGGGTCGTTGAAGCGGTACGTGGTGCAGGCGGTGAGCACAATTGTCAGTGCCGATACGCCGGCAGCGCGGACGTAACGCCCTGCCACTCGGCATTTTCCGCCGTCTGCGATACCTTCCGCTCCGCAGGCAAATGTGTAGGGTTTGCCATCGGCAAGGCTTCCCATAGTCCCGAGGGAGAAAACGCGGTTACCTTCCGCGTATCCTCGCTCCGCATGGGGCAGGCAGTTGAGATCTGCGGATGCGGAAAATGCTCTGCCCTGCGAACTTGCGAAAAATGCGATGGTCCCGGTCACATAGTCGGCCAGAATCGTCTCGGTGATCACGGAATCCTTCATGGTGCGAATGCAGCGGTACACGCCCTGTGAGAGGTCAAGCTCCCTTCGGTACGACACCACTTCGCCGCAGCCCTCGTAGCGGATGCGCAGACTTCCGAGAAGGGAATATGCGCGGCAACTCTCGGGAATTCCCGAGAGGGAATCCACCATCAGCCGCTCCGCCTGCGGGATCTTGCCGTCACGGATCAGTTTTCGCACCTCAGGCAGGGCTTCCGGGGCCTTGTTGTTTATGCGCTGTTTCGGACCGCCGTTCCAGAGGCTGTCCTCGTTCAGTTGCAAAACGGTCTCCTGCTCATCCCCCGTGATCATGGCGCCGAGGGTTCCGTTGCCGATGGGAAGTCCGCGGTTCCAGTCCCGGCCGGCGGGCTTGTCATACCAAATAAGGCTCATATCGTTCTCCGGTTACCGTTACAGAGTCTTCGCATACACCCAGAGGGAGAGCTCCGTATCGGGATCGTTGCATTGATAAATCTCCGAAAGCTGCGGTCCGCAGCTCGCGGAACCGATTCCGGACATCGCAGCGTCGGTGTTGACGATGGTCATGCCGGACGGAACAAGCTCATAGTTGTGCTTCTTCGCTGCAAGCTCTTCTCTCGTGTAGTGCGATGCCTGAATGCTGAATTCCGCATCCGAGGCAAAGCCGAGGCGAACCGTCGCGTTTCCTAAGGAGGCAAACTGCGTTCCGTAGTGGGAAGAATTTTCCTGCGGCTTCACGTAGTCCTCGTGATTGCCGGTGACTGTCGTGTGATGCCAGTCCATATAACTTGCAAGGTGCTTGTCCACGTAGCTCTCGAAAGGTCCGTAGCCGTAGTAATCAAAGTCCTCGAACTCCTTCGGAAGGAAGAACCGCAGACCGAATCTCGGAAGATACGGGCTGGTCTCCGACTTGTGCATATGGAGTCGGATGTTGAGCTCGCCGTTCGGGTAGAAGCAATATTCCGCCTGAACTCTTGCAAACGGAATGCGAGAAGCTGCGCCGAAGGTGAGGTCGGCTTTGAAAATGTACTCGGTGCCGGGCTCGATGAGGCGAAGCGACGAAAGGCGGCAGATCGGGCGATCAAAGCCCCAGTCCTTCCATGCCTTCGTCATGCCGGCGTCATTGTCGGTGGGCGCGCGGAAGAAATCCATCTCCACAGGCTTTTTCAAAAGCTCCTCCCCGCGGAACTGCATCGAGATGACGGCGGCGTCTTTCTTGCGGAGAAGGTATACGGTTTCGTTGGCCGTGATGCGGTATGCAAGAGGAAGGTCCTCAAGCTTCAAATATTTTCTTGCTGCCATGGGAACCGGGATAAAGCGGCGGTTCTCAGCGTGCAGCAACACCTGGTCGTAACCGATCACGGTGCCCTTCTCCCAGCATGCGTTCGTGTCCTTTGTGAGGACGACAAAGCGGATGCGGACATCCTTTCCCTTGACGTCCATCGCCTCGGGAATCGACAGCGACGTCGAAACTCCTGCAGGAAGGGAAATATCCAGTTTGCCCTCCGCAAGGGTTGCACCGGAATCCTTGATCTCGTAGGATACCTCATAGAGGTCCTCCAGTGCGGCAAATGTCAGACGGTTCGTCAGAACGAACTCTCCCTGGGTATTGCCTGCAGCAACCGTCAGCGGACGATAGCACTGCTTTAATTCCATAAGTCCCGTGTGGGGCGTTCTGTCGGGATACACAAGGCCGTCCATGCAGAAATTGCCGTCGTTCGGGTAATCGTCGAAGTCTCCGCCGTAGCTGTATCTGGTGCGACCGTCCTCGGTCTCGCCGTTTGCCACCGCGTGATCGCACCACTCCCAGACGCAGCCGCCCATGAAGCGGTCATCGGAGTCGATCATCGACCAGTAGTCTGCAAGATCACCGTTGCTGTTGCCCATGGAATGGCTGTACTCGCACAGGAAATACGGTCTCTTGTTGTTGCCCTCGGATACGTAGCGATACATCGAGGATACGGTCGGATACATGTACGAAACCACATCCATCTCAGTGTCCGGGGTACCGTCAAGCGAGTGATGAACCGCCTCAAAATGCAAAGGTCTTGAGCTGTCAAATGCCTTGATCATCTTCGCTGCATTGTTGAGGATCGCGCCGAAACCGGCCTCGTTGCCCATGGACCACATGATGACGCAGGGACGGTTGAATTCGCGGGTGATCATTTTCCGCTCGCGGTCGAGGATCGCTTCCGCAAAGATCGGGTTGTCGGTGGTGATGGACACCTTGCGGTGATCCCAGGCCTGTCCGTACACCTGTCCCGCGGGCTCGCTGCCGTGGGCCTCGAGATCCGCCTCCTCCACCACGTAGAAGCCGTAGCGGTCGCACAGGCGATAAAACTCGGGGGCATTGGGATAATGGGATGTCCGGATGCAGTTGATATTGCAGCGCTTCATCAGGAAGAGGTCTCTCTTCATGTCCTCCATGGTCACGACAGAGCCCGTCACAGGGTTCGAATCGTGGCGGTTGACGCCGCGAAGCTTGACTTTCTTTCGGTTGATGGTAAAGACGCCGTCGACGATGGCGACCTCACGGATTCCGAAGCCCTCGCCGATGATCTCGTCGCCCGCATCGATGGTCATCTTGTAAAGATACGGGATTTCGGCGTTCCAAAGCTTCGGCGACTCAATGACGAAATCGGCGAAACCGTCCTCTCCGGTTTGTGCGGAGGCAACCTCCACTCCTTCCGCATCTGCAACCGTCACCTTTGCCTTCTTGCCGCGGATCTCCATATGTACGGAGGCGCGGGTGAGCTCCTCGTTGATGGTGGTGCGGATCTGGTAATCGGTGATGTGCTCCTTCGGACGGCGAAGCATATAGACGTCGCGGATGATTCCGGTGAAGCGCAGCTTGTCCTGATCCTCCAGATACGTGCCGTCGCACCACTTGAGAACAACCACAGCAATGCGGTTCTCGCCCTCTTTCAAGGCGGACGTGATGCAGAATTCGCTGGTTGCATGGGTAACCTGCGAATAGCCAACCATCTGGTTGTTGATGATCAGATAAAAGCAGCTGTCAACGCCCTCGAAGACGAGGTAGCGCTCGAAATCGTCGGGCTCATAGTTGTAGGTGCGCTCGTAGACGGCCGTCGGATTGTCGGTCGGAACATACGGCGGGTCGTACGGGATCGGATAATTGACATTTGTATACTGGCAGCGGTCGTAGCCCTGCAGCTGAATGCAGGACGGGACCGTAATCTTCTTCTCTTTGGGCAGATCAACCGCGTCAACCGGCATCTCCGCAAAACTGTCGTAGTAGGCGAAACTCCATTCCCCATTCAGGAGTTCCATGCGCGAGGAAACCGTCCGCTCGTCAAATGCATCCTGGCCGGGCGCAAACGGAACGTAGTAGTTTCGGTCCTCGCACGTATTGACGTGCAACAACTCGGGATCTTCGTGAAATGTCATGTAGGTTTTCATCATTTTCCTCCCGCAAAGTATAGTTTTGGTTTGTAAAATACATTCCCCGTAAAATGAAAAACAAGGGTGCCGATGCTATGGCACCCTTGTTGATGTCGCATTGGGGCGCCGCTTATGCGGTAGCCGTTAGGCGATATTATTGAGCGTCCTTGATGGAGAAGCTCAGGCGGCCCATCTTGTCCTTGCCGAGGCAGACACACTTGACATGGTCACCGAGCGTGAGTACATCCTCAACGCGGTTGATGCGGTTCTTGGCAATGCGGGAAATGTGAACCAGTCCCTCCTTGCCGGGCGCGAACTCGATAAATGCACCGAAATCCTTGATGCTGACGACGGTACCCTCGAGAACCATACCCTCCTCGAAGTCGGTAACGATCGTCTGAACGAGCTTGATCGCCTTGTCCATCGCCTCCTTGTCGGTACCGCAGACGGAAACTGCACCGCTGTCGTCGATATCGATACGAACGCCGGTCTGCTCGATGATCGCGTTGATGGTCTTTCCTCTCTGACCGACAACATCGCCGATCTTCTGAGGATCGATCTGAATCTGCATGATCTTCGGAGCGTACTTGCTGACTTCCTTGCGAGGCTCTGCGATGGCAGGCTTCATGCAGGTGTCCATGATGAAGAGTCTTGCCTCGCGGCAGCGCTTGATGGCACCCTCAACGATCGGACGGGTAAGACCGTGGATCTTGATATCCATCTGGATCGCCGTGATACCCTCGGTGGTACCGGTTACCTTGAAGTCCATATCACCGAAGAAGTCCTCAAGACCCTGGATATCGGTGAGAAGTACATAATCATCATCCGTCTCGCCGGTTACAAGACCGCAGCTGATACCGGCAACCATACGCTTGATCGGAACACCGGCAGCCATGAGGGACATGCAGGATGCACAGGTGGAAGCCATGGACGTCGAACCGTTGGAC
>CACZRV010000058.1 GCA_902783725.1 uncultured Lachnospiraceae bacterium
TCGATGCACTTCTCCTGCGGCTTGAACGGGCCGACGGGGGAGTCCGAAACGGCAACGCCGATATGGAACTGACCGTTGTAGTCCTTTGCCGGGAAGACAAGATAGTATTTGCCGTTCTTCTTGACACAGTCCGGAGCCCACATCTGGTTCTTCACCCACGGGATGTCGTCCTCGGAGAGGGCGAGACCGTTGTCGATGCACTCGGAATCCAGGCTGTCCATGGACAGAACGTGGTAGTCTTTCATGATGTACTGATCGCCGTTGTCATCGTCCGGGCAATCATGCTCAAAATCGTGGGACGGATAGATATAGATCTTGCCGTCGAAAACATGCGCAGAAGGGTCTGCGGTGTAAATGCTGCGAACCAGAGGTGTTCTCTCATTCGCGCGCGCCAGCTTAACTTTCTTCATCTTTTTCTTCCTCCTCTAAAGGGTTATCTCCATGCGTGTAACAGCCGAAAATGCGTCAAAAAATGCGGTTCGGTCTTGCCTACAGAATACGGCGCTTTGCGATAGAAAAGCAAGAGAAATATTGCGAACAACATTACAAATCGTGCTATTTTTCGAGGCTGCTTTTTCAGTGGATCAGCCGGTTTCCGATGCGGCACAGACGGTAGAACCGGGGTCTGCGGCGCTTGAATTCGGCGACGAGAAGAGCATTTCCCGACGACAGGCGGTCGGCGATGTCGGAGGCATCCGCGGAGGAACCGTACAGAAGCGACTCGTAGTCGCCGATCCAGTCTGCGGCACCCTCAGGCAGCTCCTCAGAGATCCTCGTGCGGTACTCCGAGAGCGTCTCCTCCTTTTCCTGCGGCAGCCGCAGGTAGGAGAGAACGCGAAGGTTTCTGCGGTACAAAACCGCAACGCGATCCCGCGCGGGAAGCTTGCGGAAGCGGTGCAGCGTGACGGCACGGTCGGACAGAAGAACGAACGCCGTGAAGAGAAGCAGCGCGGCAAGGCCTGCCCCGATCATCAGCAGTGTCCGCGGAACCGTGCTGTCTTCCGGCTGTACGGTCGGAGCGCCGGGTTTCGGCGGATTGACCGTGGGAAGGGGCGTGGGCGTTCCGCCGGGGTTGGCGGCGTACTCATCGCGGGTCAGCCATGCTTCGGCGCCGCCGTAACCGGGCGTTGCGTCGAAGGGAATCCAGCCGATGCCCTCAAAGTAGATCTCGCACCAGGCGTGGGCCATGTCGGCGGTCACATCCACCGGCTCCAGGCCGTGCATGGGGACGCAGAAGCCGTGTACGTACCGGGCGGGCAGGCCCTCCGAGCGAGCAAGCAAAACCATCGTCGTCGCAAAATGCGTGCAGTATCCGCGCTGAGTCGACAGGAAATAGTCGAGGAAGGACGTTGCGTCCTTCACGTAGTCCGGGAAGACATCGGGCGCGGTGGAGTAGGTGAACTGCGACAGGGCCCGGGTAATGAGCACCATGCGCCGGTACGGGCTTGTCTCGCCCGCGGTCACCTGCGCGACAAACGAGACGGCGCTGTCCGGAAGCGTCACCGGGAGGAGATACTCCTCGCGCATGAGCTTACGGTACGACTGGAGACTCCGGTAGGAGAGAACGTCAAAACCGCGGTCCGTCCGCTCCATGGTCCGCTTCCAATCCTCCTCCGCAAAAGCTTCATAGTCGGAGACAAACTCCGCGAAGGCCGGATGCATCACGTTCATGCGGTAGCCGGAGACGACGTAGGAGTTGTTCACGCCGTGCTTTTTGTCATATACGAGATTCCGGCCGTTCTCCCGCACGTCCAGCTTCGCGATGTCCATCTCGGAATCCAGATTGATCTTGTCCGGGGCGAAGAGGTGACGGGTGTTGAATTTGCGGAAGGTGATGCGGATCTCGGAGGACTGCATGTAGTCCGAGAGAACCTCCGCCTTGTAGAAGGCGCACCGCGTCTCCAGCGTGTCGAAGGCGATCTCGTCGTTGTCCTCGGTGATGGTGCTCTTCCACGTCATGTCCTCGAATGTGTCACAGTACTGACCGGCCAGCCGCAGGTACGGAACCGTGCCGTAGAGGGGCTCGATGTGAAGCAGAACCCGGTCGCTGTCGCCGGTCTTGCCGCCGTGCACATGCGGGTTCGCGGAGAAGCCGGGACGGAAGGAATCAAAGTCATCCGAGGGTCCGCCGGAGCGCTGCGTGAGGGAGACGGCAAAGTCCGAGAGCCCTTTCCAGAGGTTGCGGAACAAGCGCCAGTCGTAGGGCTCCTTGCCCACCGGAAAGATCAGGCAGAGGAGGAGCCAGAGAATGACGAAGGGTGTGATATATGCGATGTGAAGGGAGTGCTCCGTGTGGCCGCTCTTGCGCCAGCGAAGCTGCGTGCCGTCCGCGAACAGCAGAATGAGGACGGACAAAAACAGCATGACGCAGATCTTGGGCACCACGATCTCGGTGATGAGGAGCCCCAGAAGAACCGCCGCGATGATCAGCATTACAAGGATGCGCGCGGCGCGGAACCGCTTGCACAGCATACCTGCGACGAAACATCCCGCGGCAATGGCGGGCACCACCCAGAAGGAGAGGTGCGAGTAGAAGTATTCAAAGCCCTCGCCCAGAAGTCCCGAGAGGATCGGAAGGCCTAAAAATGCAGCCACTGCGCCCAGGGCGATCAGCCGGTCGCGGCCCTTTAGGTACCGGATGCAGGCGGCGGCCACGCAGCAGAGCGCGGCGTACAGAACCGTCCCGAAACCGATTCGGGAAAAGCCGATGTCCGTCGGCGAGATCAGAAGAAACGCCAGCGTGAGCGGGAAGGCGAGGATACATTCATAACCGAAACGACCGTAATTTCTCATCACAACACCTCCGCCAAATTCGCATCCGGAGGGACGACGAGGATTTCCGTGCGCGGCAGGGACCGCGCGTCGACGGACACGGAGACCGTGTCGGTGACGAGGTAGACGACGACGGGAACGCCGCCAGCATTTAACGTGCGCGCGAATTCCTCCGCTTCGCCGGACCACTCGTGAAGGACGAAAAATGCCGCCCTCGTGCCGAGGATTTCCGGCCGCTTCTTCGCCGCGGCGAAGAGGAGCCGGTCGAGGTACGATGCGTCAAATGCCAGCTCGGAGCAGCGCCGGTAATACAGTTCGAAGGACTCGGAGCCGGTCACGGAGACAGTCTGCAGCGTGCCCTCGATGTGGTAGGCGTTGACCGGGATCCGCTGCAGCAAAAAGAAGCGGGAGAGTGCAAGCGCAAGCTCCAGCATACGATTTTCCACAGGGAGATGGACGGTGGGATCGTCGGAGATCCGGCGCGTGCCGAGAAAAATGCTGATGTTCGGCTGTTCCTCGCCGGCTCTGCGGCGCACCAAAAGACGCTGCTCTCTCGCGGAGGCAGTCCAGTGAATGCGGTTCCTCGGATCGCCCGCCGCATACTCGCGGACCGAGACGTCGGGAACGGTGTTGCCGGTGGGGATTTCCCGCTGAAGAATGCGCGAGAGCTGTGCCCCGGCAAGGTCCGACGGGGTTGCGACGTACGGAAGGATCGTCACCTCGAGGGGCTCCGGGTTTTTATAGCGCAGCCGGAAAAGCCGGAGAAAGTCCGTGATCTCCACGGTCCTGATTCCGACCCGGTATGTTCCGCGATAGCGGCAGATCAAAGATGTATCCCGGGAAATTCCGGCTCCCGGCAGAAGTTCATATTCCTCCCCGTCCGTCAGGTCCACCACAGTCGAAAAATCGGAGTAGAAGAACACCTTCACGCTGGCGAAAGCGAACCACTCCTCGTTCTGCAGCGTGAAGAAGTACGGGATCGCATGGTTGCTCACAAACGTCTTGCCCTCGAGCTTCTGGTAGATCGAGAAGCGAAGCTTCACGCACAGAAGATAGAGAAACGACATCACGGGGATCATGGTCACCATGATGAAGAAGCCGTAGGAAACCGACCCGCCGTAGCAGGAGATGCCGACCAGCGACAGGATCCAGAGGAGGAAAATGCAGATTCGGTTACGTTTCAAAGCTTTACCTACTCTTTCGGAATGCGGGCCTTGCGGACCAGTGCGGTGAGAATGTCATCCGCATTTTCCTTGGTGATGCGTGCCTCCGGTGCCAGCACCACGCGGTGGTGGAGAACCGGAACGGCAACCGCCTTGACGTCGTCGGGCTTGACGAAGTCTCTTCCGTTAATGTACGCGTACGCCTGCGACGCGCGCACGAGCGCCAGAAGCGCACGGGGACTGGCGCCCAGCGAGAATTTGGCTTCGCTGCGGGTTAAGTCGATCATCTCCTGAAGATATCCGAGCACGCCTTCGCTCACGAACACCTTCGCAACCTCGTCCTTCATGCGGAGGATATCCTCCGCGGTGCACACGCCGTCCGGGACGGCGTCGTTGGCGTTATCGAGGAAGTTTCTTGCCATCAAAAGCTCCTGCTCCTTCGCCGGGTAGCCCACGGCAAGGCGCATCATGAAGCGGTCGAGCTGTGCCTCCGGCAGCGGGTACGTGCCGATGTACTCGATCGGATTTTGCGTCGCGATGACGAAGAACGGCGCCGGCAGCGGATAGCAGGTGCCCTCCACGGTGACCTGCCCCTCGGCCATGGCCTCCAGAAGGCTGGCCTGGGTCTTCGGCGACGTGCGGTTGATCTCGTCCGCGAGAAGAACCTGGCGCATGACGGCGCCCTCGCGGTAGTCAAATTCCGATGTCTTCATGTTGTACACCGTCGCGCCGGTGACATCGGAGGGAAGCGTGTCGGGGGTAAACTGGATGCGCCCGAAGCTGCACCGGATCGAGTCCGCCAGCGTCCTGGCGAGCGTGGTCTTGCCGACGCCCGGCACATCCTCCAAAAGAACATGTCCGCCGCCCAGCAGGCAGCACAGCACAAGGTCGACGACCTCCTCCTTGCCCACGAATATTTTATTGATGCGGTCACGCAAGCTTTGCAGCAATGCATTTTCCGTCGTAGTGTTTTCCATGTGAAACCTCCTGCAGATCAACTGTAAAATTCAGTCTTCGACTTCGATGATCTCGGCGCCGAGCGGCATCAAGGCGAGCTTGGCAAGCTTAAAGAACTGAAGTCCGAACGGGATGCCGATGACGGTGATGCACAGCACCAGACCGATGCCGGCGAGCCCGAGAGCCATCTCCAGACCGCCCAGGAACAGCCAGACGATGTTGAGCAAAAAGCTGCCCGTACCGCCGCCGTAGCGGACCTCCTTGTCGAACGGACAGAACGCAAGTTCCGCGAACTTAAAGCACTGCAGCCCGATCGGAATTCCGATGATGCTCAAGCACCAGACGCACCCGAGAAAAAAGTAACCGATGGCGGCCACCAGACCGCCGAAAACAAGCCAGACGATGTTACCCAGTAGACTCATATGTAATTGTTCCCCCTTAAAATGAAACCGATGCCGCGAAATGCGGCCCCATTTGCAACCCCGGGTTGAGCCCGTAAACCGTGCTTTGCGAGCGTCGAAACCCGATTAGATACAGTATAATCGCTTCGGAGTCCGCCGTCAATTACTACCGCGAAAAGCCGTCGAAAAATGTTGTTGACAAGGGGGTGGGGTCGGAGTAAAATAGCCCTAATTTTCTGTTTTCGGGAATAAGGTTTTTCTGCAATCCGAAAGGGGGGATGAATATGCAGGAACAAGGGGAGACGAAGCTTCGGAAATCCCGGGCGGTGGCGAACAATCTATTCGCGATGAATCTACTCGGAAAGATCTGTCCGTCCATGGTGGTGCACAAGTGCATCAGCTGCTTTTTAGGGTATTTCGAGTGGTTGTTCTACAGCGCATTTTTCATGCGGTACGTGATCAATTCGCTGGAGCACGGGGATTCGTTTCGGAAGATCATGGTGTTCGTCATCGTAGTTGCCTCGGTGGAGGGACTGATGGCGCTGTACGACCGGGTTCTGGTCGGCAGGATTTTCCCGGTGAACCAGGCGGTGATCAACCGCGGGCTGTACCGGAAGCTGTTCCGCAAA
>CACZRV010000059.1 GCA_902783725.1 uncultured Lachnospiraceae bacterium
GCCGAGATGCTTCATGCTGATGCAGGAGCACTCGATGTGCCAGCCGGGATAACCGACGCCCCACGGGCTGTCCCACTTGAGGGCCTGGTCCTCGAACTTGGACTTCGTAAACCACAGAACAAAGTCGTTTTTGTTCTTCTTGTTGAGGTCAACGTCAACGTCGTCGCGAACGCCCTCGAGGAGCGACTCCTCGCTGTGGTTCGTGAGCACGTAGTACTCCTTAAGCTTCGACGTGTCGAAATACACGTTCTCGCCGGCGCGGTAGGCATAGCCTTTCTCCAGAAGAACCTCGATCATGTGAATGAACTCGGGGATGCAGTTCGTCGCGGGCTCCACCACGTCGGGCATTTTGATGTTCAACTTCCGGCAGTCTGCGAAAAATGCATCCGTATAGTACTTCGCGATCTCCATGACCGTCTTGTGCTCGCGCTGCGCGCCCTTGACCATCTTGTCCTCGCCGTTGTCGCCGTCATCGCTTAAGTGACCTACGTCGGTAATATTCATGACACGCTTGACGTCGTAGCCCAGGTAGCGAAGGGTCTTCTCGAGAACATCCTCCTCGATATAGCTGCGAAGGTTTCCGATGTGCGCAAAATGATACACCGTCGGTCCGCAGGTATACATCGCCACCTTGCCGGGCACATTGGGAACAAACCGCTCCACCCGTCTCGTCAGCGTGTTGTACATTTGTAATTTATCTTCCATTTGATTCTCCGTTCGTCATATTCGTTTTCGATATTACAGACCGAGCATGCGGATGTAGTCCGGCAGCGCCAGCTCGAATTTGACGCCGTACCAGTGCTTTGCATCCCCGGCGGTCTTCTCGATGCAGGCAACCGTGAAATCCGCGGCGACGCGAGCCGCCTCCTGCTCGTTGAAGCCCTGCATCACGGCGCCCGTGAAGGCCGACGCGTAAACATCGCCCGTGCCGTGGCATCCGCCTGCGATCTTCTTGTGCTCATAGTACGTCGAAACGCCGTTCTTGTCAACGATAACGCCGGTGCGGCCCTCGCGGTACGATACCCCCGTGAGGACGATGGTCTTTGCACCGCGGTCGCGAAGCTTCTGCAACAGATCGTCGATGTACGCGCGGTCGTAGCTCTCCCGGTACTCGGTGCCGGTCATGAGGCACGCCTCGGTGATGTTCGGGAGCGTGATGTCCGCCTCGAAGCAGAGCTTTGCCATCTCCGCTGCATATTCCGCATCGAAACCGACATAGAGCTTGCCGTTGTCGGCCATCGCGGGATCGACGATCTTGAGGCCCTTGCAGTGTGCCGCAAAGATCTTCCGCACGGAATCGATCTGTTTGATGCTTCCCAGATACCCGGTGTAAACGGCGTCAAACGTAATCTTATCTTTCTTCCACTGTTCGCTTATCTTCTCGAAATCATCCGAGAGATCGCGGAACGTAAATCCCGAAAAGCCGGCCGTATGGTTCGAGAGAACCGCGGACGGCAGGATACAGGTTTCCGTGCCCGACGCCGAAAGGATCGGCAGCGCAACCGTGAGGGAACATTGTCCCACACACGAAATATCCTGGATCGTCAACACTCTCTTGTAAGCCATAACAGCCTCCCTCCTGCCTTGCGGCATGGTTTTTTCGGTAAAGAATACCGCATTTCTCCTATCTCGTCAATAGGCAAAATGCAAATGCACTTATTTTTCACTCTTCATGGACAGCTGAATGCGCCCGCGCTTCTCATCCACGCTCAGGACGCGCACATCGACGATATCGCCGATCTTCACCACGTCCAGCGGATGCTTGACAAAGCGGTCCGACAGCTCGCTCACGTGAACGAGTCCGTCCTGATGCACGCCGATGTCGACAAATGCGCCGAAATCGATTACGTTTCGAACGGTTCCCTTCAGTTTCATTCCGGGCTTTAAGTCCTTAAGCTCCAGAACATCGCTTCGAAGGATGGGCTTGGGCATATCCTCGCGGGGGTCTCTTGAGGGCTTCTCGAGCTCTGCGATGATGTCCGTGAGAGTGATCTCGCCTACGCCGAGCTCCCGGGCCAGGGCTGCCTTGTCCTTCACTTTCGCCCGCATACCCTTCGCGCCGCCCGCGGTGATGTCCGCCGCGGTGTAGCCGAGCTTATCGAGAAGCTTGTAGGCTGCCTCGTAGCTCTCCGGATGCACTCCCGTGTTATCAAGCGCCTCTTTGCCCTCGCGGATGCGCAGGAAACCCGCGCACTGCTCGAAGGCCTTGGGCCCTAATTTTGCGACCTTGAGAAGCTCCTTGCGGCTCTTAAAGCGCCCGTTCTCCTCGCGGTAGGTAACAATATTCTTGGCGAGTGTCTTGTTGATGCCGGAGACGTACTCCAAAAGGGATACGCTTGCGGTGTTTAAGTCAACGCCGACGCGGTTTACGCAGTCCTCGACGACACCCGTAAGGCTCTCCGCCAGTTTCTTTTGATTCATGTCGTGCTGGTACTGTCCGACGCCGATGGCCTGGGGCTCGATCTTTACAAGCTCCGCCAGCGGGTCCTGCAGGCGTCTCGCGATGGACGCCGCGCTTCTCGCGCCCACATCCAGCTTCGGAAACTCCTCCGTCGCCAGTTTGCTCGCCGAGTACACGCTGGCCCCCGCCTCGTTGACGATGGCGTAGGCAACCTTCTGCGGAATCTCCGCCAAAAGCTCGACAATGACTTTCTCCGACTCTCTCGAGGCCGTTCCGTTCCCAAGGGAGATCAACTCGACGCCGAAGTGGTTGATGATCTTTTTAAGAAGCGACTTCGCCTCCGCGATCTTGTTCTGGGGCTCGGTCGGGTAGATGACCACCGTGTAAAGGACCTTGCCCGTCGCGTCCACAACCGCCAGCTTGCAGCCGGTGCGGAACGCCGGGTCCCAGCCGAGCACCACCTTGCCGGTGATGGGCGGCTGCATCAGAAGCTGCGTCAGGTTCTTGTCGAAGACCTTGATCGCGCCGTCCTCCGCATTTTCCGTGAGTTCATTGCGGATCTCCCGCTCGATGGAAGGGGCGATCAGACGGCGGTACGCGTCCGCCACGGCCAGCTTCAGATACGGTGTCGTGTTCGGATTATCCCGCACGATCACCTGCTTTTCAAGGTAGCGCAGAATGTCCTCCTCGGGCGCCTCGATGCGCACCGTGAGAACCTTCTCGTTCTCGCCGCGGTTGACCGCCAGCACGCGGTAGCCGCTCATCTTCTCGATGGGCGAGGAAAATGCCTTGTACATATCGTACACGCTGGGCTCCTCGCTCTTCGTCTTTGCATCCGAGTACAGAATACCCTTTTTAAATGTTATTCCGCGGATATAGTTGCGGTAGTCCGCGGAGTCGCTGACGGACTCGGCCACGATGTCCATCGCGCCCTGGAGCGCCTGCTCCACGCTCGCAACGCCCTTCTCCTCCGAGAGGTAAGCCTCAGCCTCGACCTCCATGGGCTTGTCCGTGTACTGCATCGTGAGAATGGCTGCGAGTCCCTCCAGGCCCTTCTCCTTCGCGTCAGTGGCGCGGGTGCGCCGCTTCGGGCGGTACGGGCGGTACAGATCCTCCACCGCCACCATGGTGGTCGCCGCCTCGATGGCCGCGCGGAGCTCATCCGTAAGCTTCCCCTGCTCCTCGATGGTCGCCAGCACCTGCTTCTTCTTATCGTCTAAGTTGCGAAGATACGTAAGCCGCTCGTTTAAGTCCCGGAGCTGCTCATCGTTGAGCATTCCGGTAGCCTCCTTGCGGTATCTCGCGATGAACGGAATCGTGTTCCCCTCATCGATCAGCGCGACGGCGGCTTCCACCTGCGTCACCTTGATGTTCAATTCCTTCGCTATGGTCTGTGCAATCGTCATATGATCATTCCTTGTCCCGGTATTTCTTCATTTCCCCGTTTCGCCGTCACTGCCGGCATCCCGGGCATCCTGCGCAGCTTCCGCAGGCGCTTCCGTACGTCACTTCCGTATACGGAACCATAGGCTCCAGAAGACAAACGGCCTGCGCCGCAATTCCCTCGCCGGCGCCCGTAAAACCGAGCCCCTCCTCGGTCGTCGCCTTCACATTGACCTGCTCGATGGTGATCTGCAGATCCTCCGCGATGTTGGCGCGCATCTCGTTGATGTAATCCCGAAGCTTCGGCCGCTGCGCGATGATCGTCGCATCGATGTTGGAGATCACATAACACTGCGCTGCCGCCAGCTCGCCGACCTTGCGCAGCAAAACCCGCGAATCGATCCCCTCATACGCCGGATCCGTGTCCGGAAAATGCAGCCCGATGTCGCCCAGAGCCGCCGCTCCCAGGATCGCATCGGAGATCGCATGCAGAAGCACATCCGCATCCGAGTGTCCCAGAAGTCCCTTATCGTAAGGCACCGTCACGCCGCCCAGGACAAGCGGTCTGCCCTCGACCAGCCGGTGCACGTCATATCCCGTTCCGATTCTCATGAAACTGCTCCTTCCTCCCTGCGGCAGAGGGCTCCGCCCCTGCGGAAAATCCCGCCGTAAACGGTTGTTCCCCCTCCGGAAAACCGCCTCTGTGATGATACCACGAAAGCCGCAAAAATGCAATCCTCAGGGGCCCGGGAACGTCCTTTCGTTTGCATTTTTCGTCGAATCGTGCTATCCTTTTTCCGTAAGTTACCTTGTTCCCGCGAAAGGGGTTACTATGGAAGCGATCATCAAACTCTTGAAAAACTATAAAAAGCATCCGGTTCTGACGGCCATCGTTGTGCTGTTACTCTTGGGCGGCATCGTCGGATACCTGATCTGGTCAAACAAAAACAACGGCTCCGGCAACGATCTCCCGATCGTCACGCAGGCGGCGACCGCAACACCGACCGAGGCGGCGGACACACCGACTCCGGCCCCCACCGACGAGCCGACCGCGGCTCCGACACAGACTCCGACAGCCGCGCCGACGAAGGCTCCCACCGCGGAGCCCACGAAGGCTGTAACGCCTACGAAGGCGCCCACGGTAACGCCAACCAAGGCGCCGACCAAGACGCCCACGCCGAAGCCTGCGACGGCCACTCCGACACCGAAGCCCGCCATCGACGAGAACGGCTGGTACTACGACAAGGACAACGTCGCTCTCTACATTCACACCTACGGACACCTGCCGGGCAACTACATTACCAAAGCCGAGGCCGAGGCCCTCGGCTGGAGCGGCGGAAGCATTGAAAAATACGCCAAAGGCAAAGCCATCGGCGGCGATTACTTCGGCAACTACGAAGGTCTTCTGCCCAAGAAGAGCGGCCGCAAATACTACGAGTGCGACATCGACACCAAGGGTGCAAAAAGCCGCGGTGCGAAGCGCATCATCTTCTCAAACGACGGTCTCATTTTCTACACCGACGACCACTACGAGTCGTTCACGCAGCTGTATAAGTAACCATGGGGAGGAAACCCGATGAAAACCATAGTTCTCGACGGTCTTTACATGAATACAAAAGACGCCGCTTTCGATTACCTCAAGTGGCGCCTTAACCTTCCGGACTATTTCGGGCGCAATCTGGACGCCCTTTATGACCTGCTGACCGAGCCCTGCGAGCCGACGCAGATCGTGCTCTACCGCAAGAATCTCATGCTCGCGGCACTCGGGGAATACGGTGAGATGCTTCTCGCTGTCCTGCGGGATGCCGCAAAGCAGAACCGCATGCTCCTCTTTTTCGAGGATGTCTAACAATACAGGCGGTTGATGTACTCCGTAAGAATTCTCCCGTCTTCGCCGACGGAGAACCGGGAGACCGAACCGGCCCTGCCGTGAAACAGATGCCCTGCGACGTCCTCGAAGGAGAGGCCGCACAGCATTTCCTGAAGGAAACCCAGCGCTGTTCCGTGGGAAACCACGATAATGTGCGAGGTTTCCTTTTTTGTGATCCTCTCGAAAAACGGATACAGCCGGTTCCAGACATCGCGGTCGGACTCCGCATCCGGGAACGGCCGATAATCGGGATCGTAACCGTTCTTCGGTGCGCGGTTTGCCGTATACCACTCGTACGGCCGTCCGTTGCCCTCTCCCGCATTCACTTCGCGTATGATCGGAAGATACTCCGGCGTGAGATGCAGTGTTTCGTTGATGCCTGCCGCGGTCATCACCGCGCGCTGCAGGTCCGAACAATACATTGTAAAGCTTCCGTCAACGCCCTCCGCCGCCAGCGCCCGCCCGACGGCACGGGCCTGCTCCACGCCTCGCTCCGACAGGGGCCAGTCGCCCCAGGCGCCCACATGTCCGTTTGTGTGGTGCACCGACTCCGTGTGCTGCACCGTAATGATCACCCTTTTGTTCTCCATTTTGCCACCTCCCCGTGAGACAGAAAAAGCAGGTGCCGAATGCACCTGCCTTTCGTTATAGCGAAGGGGGGATTCGAACCCTCGACACTACGGGTATGAACCGTATGCTCTAGCCAACTGAGCTACTTCGCCGTAAAAAGTACCGCCGTTTGAGCGGTACTTTGCTATTATACCATGAACCTTTTGTTTGTCAAGCACTTGTTTCAAAAAACATGTGCCCTTTTTTCTCACAGGGAAAAGCCGTACGGCAACAGCTCCGCAAGGGTGTGCTCCTCGTACGAATTCCCATCGGTCGACCACAGAACGAGGAACGTTTCCGCATCGGCAAATTCAGCCAACGCCTGCCGGCAGACGCCGCACGGCGGGCAGGGAACAAGCTCTCCGTCCTTCGGTCCTCCCACGACGGCGATCGCCGCAAAATCCCCTCTCCCGCGGCCGTTCGCAACCGCCGAGAACAACGCCGTGCGCTCCGCGCAATTGGTCACGCCGTAGGATGCATTTTCCACATTGCAGCCGCGGTAGATCGCGCCGTCCTTGCACAAAAGCGCCGCTCCGACGGCAAATCCCGAATGCGGGCAATAACTGTTCTCTCTGGCTTTCGCCGCTTCCGCCAACAATCGCTTTCGGTCCATATTGCCCTCCTTTGCGGGTTTAATCACAATTGCACGTCAACGTACTTCCGTCCGTTCTGAAAATGATGGTTCCGTCGTTGTCCGTGCGGTACGTCGTCACGTGGAAGTCCGTCAGCAGCTCAATGACCTTGTTCGCCGGGAATCCGTCCTCGCCGTCCGCGGTCTCGCCGCAGCAGATCGCCGCATATTTCGGTTGCACTGCCTTTAAGAACTTCTTATTGGTCGCATCGCTCTTGCCGTGGTGTCCCACCTTCAGCACGTCCGAGCGGATCGTGTAGGACGAGTCCACCAGCTCCTTCTCGGTGGTCGAGAGCGCGTCTCCCATGAGCAGGAAACTGCGGGAGCCGTACACCAGCCGGATCGCGATGGAGGCGTCGTTGTCGGAGCCTTCCTTCAGCGCCTTCGGTCCCGGCGCGAGCACCTGAAATGTTGCGCCGCCGAGCTCATACGTCGTGCCGACCTCCGGGGAGACGCAGGGAATTCCCTTGCTCTGTATGAGACTGATCATCTCCTGATATGCGTCGGATTTCTCCTTCTTCGGGGAGATCAGCATCTGCCCGACGGAAAATTCCTTCAAGACCGCGGGCATTCCGCCCACATGGTCGCGGTCGCCGTGGGTTAAGATCACGTAGTCGAGCTTCGTCACCGACTGACCGCGCAAATACGAGATGACCGTGTCTGCATTTTCCGGATATCCGGCATCGATCAGCATCGTCTTACCGTCGACCGTAATGAAAATCGCATCTGCCTTGCCGATCGACAGGATGTGCACCTCGCAGCCCGTCAATGCGGGCTCCTCGGTAGGTGCCGGCGTCGAGGTTGCATTATTCTCTCCCCCGCCCGGCTGACATCCGGCTGCGGAAACCGCAAACAGTGCTGCAAGCAGCAATGCAAGCAATCGCTTCGGCAGAATCTGTCGTGTTCGTTTCTTCATTCTTGTCTCCTACTTCAAAAAGCCGTTGACTATCTGCGCTTCCGCTTCCTCCTCGGTGAGCCCGAGTGTCATCAGCTTGATAATCTGATCGCCGGCGATCTTGCCGATTGCAGCCTCGTGAATTAAGGATGCGTCAAGGTGATTCGCCGTGAGCATCGGCGCTGCCGCAACCGAGCCGTTCTCCATCAGGATGGCGTCGCACTCGGAATGCCCTTTGCAGCGGTTGTTACCCCGGATGTCGGAGAAGAACTCCTGGCGGGAGTTGCCCTTCGCAACCGAGCGGGACACAAGATCCACCGAGCTGTCCTCGCCGTTTACGTCCACCGAAAAATCGGTCTTTGCATACTGCCGATCGTGGGTCATGATCTTCTCGCGGATCACGAGGCTCGCGCGGTCACCCACCGTCGCGCGGGTGGTGCGGACCGTCGAATCCACGCCCTCGATCTGCACGGTGTCCATCTCAAGGGTGCTGCCCTCATCGAGGAACACAACCGTCTCGGGATTTAAGATGCGCTCGCCCGTGCCCTCGCCGGTGCCGTAGTGCTTCTCCACATACTTCACGTGGGCATTTTTGCCGATATGGAACGTGTGGATACCGTCGTGCTCCGACTTCTTGTCACCGCCGTTGTGAATGCCGCAGCCCGCAACGATGGTCACATCCGCGTCCTCGCCCACATAGAAGTCGTTGTAGACACACTCCTGCAGACCGCTCTGGGAGATAACAACCGGGATGTGCACGCTCTCGCGCTTCGTCCCCGCCTTGATGATGATATCGATGCCGGGCTTGTCCGACTTCGTCACGATGTTGATATTTTCCGTGGTGTTGCGCCCCGCGCCCTCACCGTTGACTCGGAAATTGTAAGCACCCTGGGGCACCTCATGCAGATCTGCAACCTGCTCGAAGAGATTCTTCAAGATGGGATCCATACTCACTCACCGTCCTTTCCGAACGCCGAGAGTCCCTCGACCTCCTTGTGGTACAGACATCCGAGCGAATCGCTCAGGATCTTCGGCAGCAGCTCCTCGCTGGCCGCCTCCGTGAGCACCTCACCGTCCGCGATCACGACGATGCGGTCGGCGATGTTTAAGATGCGCTCCTGATGGCTGATGATGGCGATGGAACCGTTCATCTCCTTGTGCAGCCGGTCGAAAATGCGGATCAGGTTCTGGAAACTCCACAGATCGATTCCCGCCTCCGGCTCGTCGAAGATGGAAAATGCAGGTTTTCTCGCAAGGATCGTCGCGATCTCGATGCGCTTCAACTCGCCGCCGGAGAGGCTTGCATTGACCTCACGGCCGACGTAGTCCCGGGCGCACAGACCGACCTCCGAGAGGTACTGGCACGCCTCCGAGGTCGTCAGCTTGTCGCCGTACGCTAAAGCTAAAAGATCCTTTACCGTGATGCCCTTAAAGCGCACGGGCATCTGGAACGCAAAGCCGATGCCGAGCTTCGCGCGCTCCGTGATGGACATCTCCGTGATGTCCTGACCGTTATAAAGGATCTGTCCCGATGTCGGGCGCTCGATGCCCATGATCAGGCGCGCCAACGTCGACTTACCGCCGCCGTTGGGTCCGGTGATCGCGACAAATTCATTGTCTCCGATGGTGAGACTTACATTTTTTATGATTTCTTTCGTCTGCTCCGAATTGTCATCCTGCACCTCGAAGCTGACGTTACGCAACTCAAGCATAGATTATTCCTTTCTACGGAAAGCACTTCTTTCACGCGCTTCCCCGCGGGTATTATAACATAACTTTGTGACCAGATAAAGAATCGATTAAACAATATTGTTTGCTTTTTCCGCGTTGCTTATGTATAATATTTCCTGACACTTGAGGGACTACATCAATAAGGAGTGTGATTTTTCTTTGGACCCTGCCTCACGGCTGCAATTGATTATTATTCTTATTCTCTTACTTCTGTCCGCATTTTTCTCATCTGCGGAGACGGCTTTGATGTCCGTCAACCGCATGAAGATGCGAAGCCTTGCGGACACTCGCAGAGCGGCCAAGCGCGTAATGCTTCTGCTGGAGAACCAGGCTAAGGTTCTCTCTGCGATCCTCATCGGCAACAACGTGGTCAACCTCACGGCCTCCGCCATGACTTCGGTCTTCGCGCAGCACCTCTGGGGGCGCACGTATCTTTCCGTGGCAACGGGCGTTCTCACGTTCATTGTCATCATTTTCGGCGAAATCATTCCGAAAACTATCGCATCGCTTTACAGTGACCGGTTCGCAATGGCGTACTCCGGTGTTATTTCGCTGTACACCTGGTGCATGACGCCCTTCATTTTCCTGATCAACCTCTTCTCCAACACGATCCTCCGCATCTTCCGCATCGACCCGAAGAAACGCGAAACCGTCACCGAGGACGAGCTCCTGACGTTCGTCGAGGCGAGCCACGAGGACGGTGTGCTGGAAAATGAAGAAAAAGAGATGATCAACAACGTGGTGGACTTCGGCGATTCCGTCGCCAAGGATGTCATGGTTCCCCGGATCGACGTGGATTTTGCGAGCACCGATATGTCCTACGACGAGATTGCGGAAGCGTTCCGGGCCAACAACTACTCCCGTCTTCCGGTCTACGAGACGACGCAGGACAACGTGGTGGGCATCCTGTTCCTAAAGGACCTCTTCCACTACGACGGCCGCAAGGAGGACTTTGACGTCCGCAAACTGATGCGCAAGCCGTTCTTCACCTACGAGTTCAAAAAGACTGCGGACCTTTTGACCGAGCTGCGCCGGGAGTCCGTTACCATCGCGGTCGTTTTGGATGAGTACGGCGCGACGGCCGGCATCATCACCTTGGAGGACCTTCTGGAGGAGATTGTCGGCGAGATCCGCGATGAGTACGACCAGGATGAGCAGGACCCCATCGAGCGCGTCTCCGACACCGAGTTTCTGATCGACGGTTCCGCGAAGCTTGAGGACGTCAGCGAGGCCACCGGACTTTCCCTTGCCTCCGACGATTACGACTCCATCGCGGGCCACATCTACCAGCTTTTGGAGCACATTCCCGCCGAGGGTGAGACGGTCACCGACGAGGACGGCGTCATCTACGAGGTTCTCGCGGTTGACAAAAACCGTATCGACCGCATCCGCCTGACACTTCCCGCGAAGCCCGAGGAGATGCCCTCCCGCGAAATTCCCGAGTAAGCACGGCCTATTTGGGGGCATCCGCTCCTGCACAGAATAAAACTATTTGGCAAACAAAAAATGCACCCCGCGATTCGCCTCGCCGGGTGCATTTTCCTTTGCTTTTGTTTTACCGGATGTTTGCCTTTGTCAGGTCACGGTTAACCTTGATGAGGTAGACCGTCTCCTGGGTCTTCTCATCCACAGCGGACTTTACAACCTCGCCGAGGGAAAGCCAGATCTCGGTGTTGAGATCGATCTTCTTGCAGCGCTTGCCGTGGATCGTCATCGTCTGGTCCGCGGTGAACTGACCGCTCTTGATGCTCGCATCCGAGACTTCGTAGTAACCGTCCACACGCTCGCACAAACCGATGAAGACATAGTCGATATCGTACTTCTCAACAAGTGTGCTGACCTCCCAGAGATCGCGGGATTCGTACAGCGTTAAGACGTCCTTGTGACGGTCGTCCACAACCTTCGGATACTCCGAGATGTCGCCGCTGCTGCGCCACAGCCACTCGTGGGTCTGCCATCCGAGAACGGTGGGCATACCGGTGAATGTGGACACGCGGTTGAAGTATGTGTAGCTTAAGCCGGACATCTCCAGCACAGTGTATTGCTTGTCAAATGTCGCGTTGATGTAATCAATAACATCGGCCTCCGCCGCGCTGACATCGTCGCGGATGAAGGTGGAGGCATCCAGACCCTGGTGCTTTCCGCCGAACCATGCGGTGTACGCCTCGTTGAAGTATCCCACCGTCGTCATGAACAGGAACAGAAGGACGATACCGATGGCCTTCATGGCACGGTTCACGGGCGTCGAGACAAATCTCGTGATGATAAACGCCATGCTCAATCCGAACATGATGAACGCCTGATACGTCAGCTTAAACATCGTGTTGGCACGGACGTACGAGCCGGTGTAGATGTCGCGGACGTAGATGATCTCGGGCAGCAGCACCAGACCGAAGGCGCACAGGCCGATGACGATCAGGTAGAGATCCGAGATTTCCAGTGCCGAAAGGAAACCGCCGAGGCCGCGCTTTCCGCCGATCTCCTCAAAGGGAACACCGGGCGTAGGCTTGGTCGGAACATTCTGTACATCGTTCTCGAACTCCTTCGGCAGGGGTTCGATATGACGGTTCTTTCTGCTGCGAACGTGCTCCGCAATGCGGAATCCAAGGAACGACCATACTGCGAGGTTCGGAAGTCCCCACAAAACCGCCAGCTGGAACTGCTTCGTGTGATGCTCTCCCGTGCAGATACCGATGCCGGACGCAATACTGTCAAACGTAAGGGTAAACGGCAACGCCACCAGCGCGCCGATGACCAGGAACATGGCCGCCTGATATGCCGTCAGGATCCACGCGGAGACGCGGAATCTATGGATCACAAGGTTCGAGAACAGGATCACCGCACCGCAGACCACGAAGTAGATCGGGAAATCCCAGTAGTTCGTCGTGTGGAACAGTCCGACGAAAAATGCACACAGCACAAGCGCCGGGTCAAAGGTCTCCTTAAGGATCGTTCCCGTCTTCGGAACGGCGTCATACACACGCACCAGATCCATTGCCTTCTTGCGCTTGCAAAGCCATGCAAGCAACAGCGCCAGCACCGTCAGCACGAAGATCATGTTGATCACGTGTGCGTGAAGGTCGCCGATAGTGTAGGAATAGATCGGGAACTCGTGGATCGTCTTGTCCGGAAGATCCGGCTGGTAACCGATGTATCTCGTTGCATCCGGGAACCAGTAGCTGTACACACTGTCCTCCCCGTGCAGTCTCTGCAGCTTCGGATAGATGTACTTGTAGATCGGGTAATGCATGTTTCCGGCAAAGGTCACGGCCAATCCGGACAGGGTTCCGGCGATGGCCGGCCGGAAGAACGGTCTCTTATTTTCCGAGATGACACAGCCGATCTCCTGCATGGAGGCCGTCTCCTGCGGGGACCACTTGCGCTTTGCGCGGTCAGAAAGGAAAATGTGCATCAGGTTGTTGCCGATGGAATACGCCAGCGGGAAGCTGATTGCAGCTAAGAACATCATCGCGAGGTTATAGCCGCAGGACACCGGAACACCGGCTATCTTGTTGATATACGTCATCAGGAACTGGCCGATGTAGTAGTAATTGATGCCCTCTCCCGCAAACCACATATCGGCTGCCGGCATGTAATCCGAACGGTTCATGGACATCATGTAACCGTAGTCCATATAGCGCTCGGTTCCGATCGCATCCGGCGAAATGCCCTTTAAGTAGCACCAGAACACCAGGAGTGCAAAGAAGATTGTCTCCGAAGTGAAGATCGAGCACAGCCGGTCCGCATTGTAAAAGCTCGATATGCTTACGTTGCGGTTTTTGCGCATCGTCGAAAAATACAGAAACACAAACGCCGCGGCGCACACGATGACGATGCAGGCGATGCTGCCGCCGCGCGAGAACTTCAGGATATGCGCAGACGAAAGCACCCACATGAGCCACCCGGCGACGCCGATGCCGATGGTCTTACCGAACACCCAGCCGCCGTCCGCAAAATTCTTGAAAACCACTGCGGTAAACGGCTGCATGGCAAGTCCGATGACCAGGATCGTCATCCACCAGCGCAGCAGGTAGGAAAAATCATCGGTTCCCAAGTACTTCATTCCCAGGCCGAAGAAAAGCACGAACACGCACGCGGTTATCATAAACCGCATGACAAGTGACTGATGGTTACTTCGATTCATTTATTGTTATCCCCCTCTTCCTTCATACTCCGCTTGATGCAGCGATTAATCTCGCGGAAGTCTTTCCAGGCTTGCTTGCCGATCTTAAAGATCTTCTTCATGTTGATGGAGTTCACTCCTCCCTGGCGAGGACGGAACGTGATCGGGATGTACAAAACGGGTTCCTTCTTCTTCGCATACAGCACGGAGAGCACCACGTTGGGCAGATTGTAATTCTCGGGAATCACCTTGAGATTCTTCTCCAGATACTCCGCCTGCATGATACGGAACGGCGTGTTGGCATCCTTGACGCGAACATGGAAGCAAAGCAGGCACACCAGCTTCAAGGTCTTCGTGACGATCACGCGTGAAAATCCGTCCTGACGACCCTTGCGGTGTCCGATCACCATGTGATACTGCTCCCTCTTCTCCCAGAACTGCGGGAACTCCTCCGGTCTGGTCTGACCGTCGGAATCCGTCTGGAAGACATAGTCGGCACCGTGATCCAGCGCGTAGCGGTAGCCGTACAAAACCGTGGCTCCGTGTCCGCCGTTCGGCTTCGTGAGCGGAACAAACTTCGGCATGGTCTCCGCCATTTTCTGCATGATCGCATAGGTCGAATCCTTGCTTCCGTCATCGATGACCACGAGGCGGCTCTCTTCGCTCCGCTCTTTGATCACCTCGTACCACTCCTTCACCACAGTCTCAATGTTCGCTTCCTCGTTGTATGCGGGAATCACGATGTACAACGTGTTCATACGTTAAACTCCTTTGGTTTGTATTCTTATTCCGGATCCGCCCGCGGGTGCGGTCACGCCCCTTCGAACATCATCGGAAGATTACTCAATCGGTTTGGTGGTGTCGTAGATCACCGTACTTCCGTACTCAAACACCTTCTGATAGGTGACTGCGATGATGGCCTCATGGACATTGTAGTCCTTCGAGTTTCTGGCATCGCTGTCCACAACGATATACCGGATGTTGTTCTCGCTCATCAGCTCGATCAGTTCCCACGGGGACTGCGCCTCGTACATCTCCTTCACCTTCTTGTCGCGGTAATCCGTGTCGTAACCGGCGGACCATGCGTAGTACGGCCAGCCGTAGTACAGCATCGCGCCGCCCATGACGAAGTTGTTGAGCGAATAGTACGGCGTGAGGAAAATGTCCTGAGAGGTTGCATTTTCCATCACCCAGTTCGTGATGGGGTCGTCCTCCCGGAACTCCAGGCAGCGCCCCTTCTTGACATCGTTTTTGCGAACCACGGTCCGCAGGTCGTAAAGGCCGGTGGCCGTCATCACGAACAGAAGGCCGATGGCCACGATCTTCGGCCATGCGCCGATGCGCTCGTAGAGCCACACCAGGAAGTTTGCCGCTGGGATCGCAAGGAGCATCAGACTCATCATGATGTACTTGTGGTTCACGGTGACGTCGATGGTCAGCGAGATGGTAAATGCGAAAACGAACGGGGCCGTGAACGCAACCCAGACCCATTTGCGGCAGCCGTCGACCAGAAGGAATCCGGCCAGCAGCACAAACGGCAGGATGCCGCACAGCGTCATGATGTACTCCCAGACGCCCGCGAAGGTGCGAAGCTCCGCGAGGAATCCGAAGTAGTACTTCGTCTCCACCACCGAACCGTCGATGAAGAAGCGGGTCGCAAGCAGCGTAATGCCCACCGTCAAAAGCGCCGTAAGCGCATATTCCACGCGGTGATCCGCGACAAATGCAAGCAAAAACAGTACGCACAGACATCCGATGACGCAGGCGCCGTTAAAGAAGCTGCACATACCGAGCAGCAGTCCCACGACCACCGGGCGGACCCAGCTCTCGGGCATCCAGCCCTTGCCGTCGAAGACGGAGAATTTTACGGCATACGCCATCTTCTCGAAGGAGTACAGCTTTAGATCCGGATCGTTTACGCGAAGCTCCTCCTCTTTCTTCGCAACGGCTTCCTTCACCCGCGCCACTGCGGAAAATACAAGCGGCAGAAGGAACAATATCGCGATCAGCAGCGCGCACAGGCCGATCGCCAGGTGGCGCTGATTACAATACACATTCAGATTCCAAAGGCCCCAGTCCTCGTGAGCCGTCGTTCCGACGAACTCCTCATTTTCCCGGAACGCCTTCCAGACCGCCTCCGAGAGATGCTTCTGGTCGACGCCGTAGATCACCTTCTGCGCGGGCTTAGCGAAGAAGTCAAACACCGCATCGCTGCTGCGGAATGCGAACAGCGCTGCCGCAACATAGCCGACCGCGCGCTTTCCGCTCAGCTTGACCGCAAGCACGTACAACAGCCAGAAGGCACCCGCGAAGCAGATGGTGCTGGGCAGGTTGAAGGCCCAGTCGAGGCGCATCCCCAGATACTCCAGGTTGCCGACCATGAACTGGAACAGGAAATGATACTTGATATCCTCTCCCGCAAAATGGGAGTAATATGTCGGGAAGTTATCTCCTCTCGTGAAGGAGCGGATCATTCCGAGATGCGGCGCAAAATCGCTGAACACGCTGTATCCGACCCGGTACACGCCGCCCTGATACGAGAACGTCCACCACATCAGAAAGGCACAGAATAAAAACGTGACGCAGGCGAACACGATCTCGCCCGTATTGGTTTTGCTGAGATAAGCGCCGATCCGGCGAAGACGCTTCTTCTGATACATGTAATATGTCCCGAAGGCGTCAAACAGGGCGAACAGAAACATCACGATGATGTTCGCAATGCCGAGAGGCTCCTTCGCGCCGCACATGGACGCAAGGTACGCCGTCAGATACGTGGACCACGTCATCAGAAACGCGCCGACGATATACCAAAGAGGAAGACACAGAAGTGCCGGCATCACCGACGTCTTCTCCCCGAAATACGTGCGTCTCGAAAACGCCGCGTGCTTCGGAAGCGCCAGCGAACAGATGACGAATCCCGTCAACAGATTCAAACCAATGTAAATGTACCCCAGCATGAGACCTCCCAACAAACACCTTTGTTATATTTTCCGGACGTGTCAGCCTTCGCTGCCCGCGGGCGACGGACTCTGCGGAATCGGGGTCGGTGTCGGCCGCGCATTCCTGCTCCCCGTAACCGTCGGCGGGATCGCTGCGACAACCGAAGGTGCACCCTCCGCCTGCGCCGCCTGTGCATACTCCGCAGGACTCTCCCCCTGCGTCGGGCTGACCGGTGACTCTGCCGCAACGGTGACGGAAACCGCTCCCGTTCCGAAAGGCAGCCGGACTCTCTTCTCCAAACCCACGCCGATGACAAATGCCAACACGACGCAGACAATCGCGATCGCTGCGCTCTTGGCGGCTGCGACACGCGCTTTCTTCTGTTCCCTGCGCACTTTCACCTTCCGAAGTACGCTCTCATACATCTCATCACTGTTCTTCATAGTGAAACCCTGCCTTTTGCAATTCCTCTTTCAACGCCTTCTTCGCATTGTAGAGAAGGTTCTCGATCTGCCGCTTCTTCCGGTCCATGACCTTCGCGGCCTCCTCGTTGCTCAAGTCCTCGAAAAATGTCAGCCACAAAACCTGCCGGTACTCTGTCCTGAGCCCGCTCATCGCGCGGTGCAGCGCGATCTTCTGCTCGTCCCGGATGCAGTTGCGCTCCAGATTCTCCTCCGCCGCGACCTCCTCGGCCGCCGCTAAAGGCATCACCGTCTCCCGCGCACTTCGGCGGATGTACTTGCATGCCAGGTTCCGGCCGATCGCATAAAGCCAGGTCTTAAACCGGCTTCTGCCGTGAAACCGCGGCCGCTTGACCGCAATCTCCGCGAAAGTGTCCTCCGTCAGATCCTCGGCGATGTGTACGTTCCGAACAAAGCTGTTCAGATACATCAGCAACCCGTAATGGTACTCACGGATGATCTCCCGCAGTCCCTCATCGTCGCCGTCTAAAAAGCGGCGATAACTGCTCTCACCAGGATCCATTGGGGTGCCTCCTCTAAGGATTCAAACTGCCTGTACACTCCTTAGTACCGCAAGCGCGGAAAAACTCTAAGCATTTTTCGAAAAAAGTTTCGACGAAAACAGTGGTTTTCGTTGTGTAATCACAAGTTTCAGTATACCACAGACTCCTTTGTTTCCGCAAGACACAGCTTCACGGCCTTCGCGTATTCCGCAGGGGTCAGGGAAGTCACCGCGCGCTTGGCCATTCCCAGAACATCCGCGTCCCGGATGGGGTCCGCAATGCGGAAAATGTCCTCGCCGCTCTGGCGGATTCCGAAGAAGTCGCCGGGTCCGCGCAGGGATAGATCCTTCTCCGCGATGGCGTAGCCGTCTGTGGCCGTCTGCAGCACCGTAAGACGCTCCTTCGCGTCCGCGGAATCGTTGCCCTGCACAAGGATGCAATACGACTGTTTCTCACCTCTTCCGACGCGTCCCCGCAGCTGATGAAGCTGCGCCAGGCCGAACCGCTCGGCGTCCTCGATCATGATCACGGTGGCGTTGGCGACGTCGATGCCAACCTCGATGACCGTGGTGCTCACCAGAATATCGGTCTCCCTGCGGGAGAAGGCCTCCATCACGGCCGTCTTCTCCTTGGCGCTCATGCGCCCGTGCAAAATTGCGATCCGCGCATCGGGAAGTTCCTCCGAAAGGCACTCTGCGTAGTCCTCCACATTTTCCGCATCGAGCCCGTCGCTCGCCTCGATGAGCGGGCAGATCACATACGCCTGCTCTCCCGCCGCAATGTGCTCCGCCAAGAAATGATACGCCTTCGGGCGGTATCCCGCGTCCACGACGGCCGTCTTGATCTTCTTCCGGTTCGCGGGCATCTCGTCGAGTATCGAGATGTCGAGGTCCGCGTACAGCATCATCGCAAGGGTTCTCGGGATCGGTGTGGCGCTCATCAACAGTACGTGCGGTGTGTTGCCCTTGTCCGACAGCGCTCTTCGCTGCTCGACGCCGAAGCGGTGCTGTTCATCCACGACAACCGCCCCCAAGTGCGCAAACGCGACCCCCTCCTGAAACAACGCATGGGTCCCTACCAGAACCTGCATCCCGCCCGACGACGCCCCCGCAAGGATCTCTCTTCGCTGTGTCGCGCCCGTGGAACCGGTCAACATACCCACAGTGATCCCGAGGGATCCGAGCCTTTCGGAGAGCTCCGCAAAATGCTGCTTCGCGAGCACTTCCGTGGGCACCATCAGACACGCCTGATACCCGGCCTCCGCCGTCGATGCCAGCACAAGCTCCGCGATCACGGTCTTGCCCGAGCCCACGTCTCCCTGCAGCAGGCGCTGCATCGGATGGGTTCCGCGAAGATCCGCCGAGATCTCCGCCCAGGCGCGCTTCTGCGCCCCGGTAAGCTCGTAGGGAAGGCTCTCGATGAGCCGCTTCGCGTGCCCCTCGCAGGCCACCGGGCTTGTGTTCGGCAGCATCTCCGTCTGCTCCCGAAGGTTTCTTACCGACAGAAGAAATCCGAAAAACTCATCAAAGGCCAGACGACGCATCGCCTCCCTGGTCGTCTCCTCGCTCTTCGGAAAATGCGCCTCCTCCAGCGCGTCGCGGATTTTCATCAACCCCGTATCCTTGAGAACCGATGCGGGGATCTTCTCCTTCACCTCGCAGTTGTCGAGGGCCGCACGCACCGCCTTCGCGACGGCATTTGTCGACAGGCCCGCGGTCAGGCCGTACACCGGCCGCAGCGTCTTCATCAACTCGCGGTACTGCTCGGGAGTGTACATCTCCGGCTGCAGCAGATACCGCTCCCTGCGATCTCGCGCCACACGGCCGCGAAGGAGGATGTACTTGGCCACGGAGATCATTTTCCGAAGGTATGGGCGGTTGAACCACCGCACCGTGATCGTGCCCGAGGCGTCGCGGAATTTGCCTGTGAGAAGGCTTCCCCGCGAGGTCCGGACAACCCCCGGAAGGTTTGCAAAGGTGCCGAGAACCGTAGCCGTGCGGCCATCCGTAAGCGTCGCAATCGGCACCTCCGGGGCATACATCTCGTAGCGTTTCGGCAGATACGAAAGAAGCTCGCCGACCGTATCGATCCGCAAGCGATGAAATGCCTCGGCCGTCTTCGGACCGATGCCCTTTAGCTTTGTGAGCGCCTCTCTCGTCTCCATGGTTACCGCCTTTCGCCTCCCGGATCTATCGGGCAATCGCAAACGTCCCCGGCCAATGTCTTTGTTACAAAAAACGCCGGCTGCTGTTACGCAACCGGCGCATTCAATCTGTCTCACTCCACCGATACAACGTAGTAGTAAATCGGCTGTCCGCCGTTGTGGACTTCCACGTCCACCAGCGGGAATTTTTCGGAGAAACGATCCGCAAGGCTCTGTGCCTGCTCTTCCGTCACATCACTGCCGTAGTAGATGCTGAGGAGCCCTGCATCGTCGTCCATCATCGTCTCGATCATCGCAAGCGTCGTGTCGTCGATGTCCTGACCGACCGCCACGATACCGTGATCGGAGATACCCATGATGTCGGACTCGTGAATCTCGTGTCCCTCAAAGCTTGTGTCACGCACCGCGTAGGTGACCTGACCGCTCTTGACAAAGGACAATGCTTCCGTCATCGCCTCGCGGTTCTCATCCGCGGAAACCTCCGGGTTAAAGGCGATGACCGCGCTGATGCCCTGAGGCACCGTCTTGGTCGGGATCACGATGATCTCCTTGTCCTCCACAAGGCTCTTCGCCTGCTCTGCGGCAAGGATGATATTCTTGTTGTTCGGAAGGATGAACACCGTGTTCGCCTCAACGGCGTCAACCGCCTTGAGCATATCCTCCGTGCTCGGGTTCATGGTCTGACCGCCCTCGATGAGGTAGTCAACGCCGAGCTCGCGGAAAATAGCGTTCATTCCGTCGCCCACCGACACCGAGACAAATCCGAAGGGCTTGCGCTCAACCGGCTTCGCCGGCTCGGCCGCCTTCTCTTCGCTCATGACCACGCGCTCGTTGTGCTCCTCGCGCATGTTGTCGATCTTGATGCGGGACAGCTGTCCGAACGTGAGTGCACGCTGGATCGCAAGACCCGGATCGTTGGTATGTACATGTACCTTCACGACGCCGTCGTCCGCCACGCAGACGATGGAATCGCCGATGGAGGAAAGGAATGCCTTGAAGGATGCCTCGTCAGCGAGGGTGAACTCGCGATTCAGCATGATGATAAATTCCGTGCAATAACCGAACTTAATATCCGCAGTGGAAATGTCCGTCGAACCTGCGCCGCCGGGCTTCTTCTCTGCGGAAGCACCCTCGGACTCTTCGAAGGAGTAATCGATCTCCTTGCCGAGCATGCAGTCAAGACCGCCCTTCATCACCTCGAGAAGACCCGTTCCGCCGGAGTCAACCACACCGGCTTCCTTGAGTACGGGCAAAAGCTCAGGCGTGTAATCGAGAGCTTCCTGCATTCTCTTGACGACCTGCGTCGTAAACTCTTCGAAGTCCGTGCAGCTGCCGGCAAGTTCCGCCGCGCGCTCCGCACCGGCACGGGCAACCGTGAGAATGGTGCCCTCCTTCGGCTTCATAACCGCATTGTACGCCGTATCCACGGCACGTGCAAAGCTCTCCGCCGCAATCGGAACCGTGATCACCTCATGCTCGCGGACAACCTTGGAAAAACCACGCAACAGCTGCGAAAGAATAACACCGGAGTTACCGCGTGCACCCTTCAGCGAACCCGAGGACATTGCCTTGGCCAAAGCCTTCATCGAACCGTCTGCGGCATTTACTTCCTTCACCGCCGAGAGGATCGTCAATGTCATATTCGTTCCGGTATCGCCGTCCGGCACCGGGAAAACATTCAGCTCGTTAATGATTTCCTTCTTGGACTCCAGATTCTTCGCACCCGCAAGAAACATCTTGCGCATCAGTGCTGCGTCCACTGTTTGCAACGCCACTTTTCGTTCCTCCTTTATGCCCCTGCCGCAAACGGCGCAGACCGGCTGTGTCTCCGGTCCGGGGCTCTAAGTCTTCAGTCGATCACGCGAACGCCGTCGACATAGACATTGATTTTCTCAACCGTTAAACCGGAGAACTCCTCCACCCGGTACTTGACCGTCTCACACAAATTCTGGCACACCGTAGCAACGCTGATGCCGTACGATACGATAATATGAAGGTCAATCGACAGACGGTTGCCCTCGATTTCCACATGAACACCGTGATTCAAGCTCTCGCGGCGCAACAATTTCGCGAGGCCGTCCTTCATGCTGACTGCGGACATGCCCACAACACCGAAGTTCTCGATGGCGGCCGAACCCGCGTACTGCGCAATGACGTCAAGATCGATAAACACTTCTCCGTATTTCGTCTCCAAATTGCCGTCCATGAAACACCTCTTTCCCGCGCGCGGCACCCCTTCTTCGCCGCACACGAATATTCGGAATCTGCAACTGCAAACCCCCGCACATTATAGTACAAACAAGCGAAAAAAGCAAGCCTAACAAAAAGAGTCCGATACCGCGACTTCGCGTCGCTTATCGGACTCCCGCATTTCTCATTCCGTCTCAGGCACGCTCAACAAGGCCGGATCTGAGGCAAGCGGTGCAGACATGCATCTTCTTGGAACCGCCGTCAACCTTCACATGAACCGACTTCACGTTGGACTTCCACATTCTGTTGGCACGTCCGGAAACCTGACTTCTCGTAATGCTGATCTGTCTTCCGAAC
>CACZRV010000060.1 GCA_902783725.1 uncultured Lachnospiraceae bacterium
ACCTGACTTCTCGTAATGCTGATCTGTCTTCCGAACAGAGCGCCTTTATCACAGATATCACACTTTGCCATGATATCGCACCTCCTTCACAAATGGACTCAAAAAACCCGAACATGCACATAATATCAAACTTGTTCGGAAAATGCAAGCAAAAATTTCGCGGATTTTATCTTTTTTTCATTACTCCGCGTCCTTCGCGTCTTCCTTCATGATCTCGTCGGCGATCATGTTGATCTCCTCCTCGGAAACCTCCTTGCCGGACTTCTTCTTTCCGATCATGTTGCGAACGCGCTCCACCACATCGGGAAGCATCTCGAAGATTCTCGACATCGTGTCCTGATCCTTGATCGTGATCAGTCTCGTGTTGCCGTCGCGGATGATCAAAACCGCGCAGGGCGACATTTTTCCGCCCACCGCGCCCGTCGCACGATTCTTCGCGTCCTTGTTGAAAGCGCCTGCGCCCACTGCGAACGAAACGTCCACCAAAGGAATGATGACCGTGCCGTCCGGCAACGTTCTCGCGTCTCCCACCACGCTCTTCGTGGAGACAAATCCTTCCATTCCCTCCAACAGCTTGCTGACGGTCTCACCGAAATTTACTTCTGCCATGATGCTTCTCCATTTCCGCGGAGCCGTGCCCCGCTAACTATGCTGAATTGTCGTTGTAATCTTTGTATCGCTGCCCGCTACGCCGCCTCGTCCTTCTTGACGATCTTCTTAAGCTCCCCGGGCGTCGCAGTCATGTTGTCCTTAACCTTCGTAAACTCTCTTCGCATCTTCTTGATGTTTTTGTCGAGCAAGATCCCCAGCGCCCGGATGACGACTCCGAACAACCGGATCCGCCCCTTGATCATTCCCCCGCCCCGGAGCGTCTCGCCTCCGAAGTCCGGTTGCACATCGATGTGCTTCCAATACCACGGATACAACACCGCCGCCCCGGCGAAGATCTTCCCGGTGGTCTCCGGATTCTTCATTCCGAAGGTGATCTCGGCGTGCCCCTTCCGCGGCGCGATGTGCTTTAAAAGCCACAGCGCCGTCTTCCAGAGCTTCGCGACCGCCGCCTTCGTGGACGGCTTCTTTATGTATTTTTCCAAAAGGCCTTTCTTCCTCGAGAAGAGCTCGGCGACGCAGGAGCACGTCTCCTTCACTCCCTCGATCTTCTCCTCGATCCTCTCGGAAAATGATCTTTTCTTTTTTTCCTCCGCCGGCTTCTCTTCCGGTTTTTCCTCCGGCTCTTCGTCTGCCGTCTCCTCCGGCTTTTCCCCGGAGGTTTCCTCAACCGTCTCTTCCGGCTTTTCCAAAACTGTTTCTTCCGGCTTCCCCTCCGATGTCCCGCTCTCTGCGGCCGTCTCGTTCTCTGCGGCCGACTCGCTCACGGTCTCATTGGCCGTCTCGCTGACCGTCTCGCCCGCGGTCTCCGGCGTTACGGTTTCCGCAGCGGAAGCGGTTTCATTTTCCGGCTTTTCTTCCGATTCGCCCTCTTCTTTCTCTTCCTCCGAAGGGTAGACGACGCCGTCGCCCTTGCGGCCGAACAGCCCCAGGATTCGCATCTTCTTCCGCACCTTTAAGGGGCTTTCGATGTCAAAGCGAAGATTGAAGGCGCGCAGCAACCAATGCACCTGCACCGTGCCCTCGAAGTCCTGCTTCGACCGGATGCTTCCCTCCAGGCGGTAGCGGATCGGAACGAACAAGACCAGCGCAAGCACGAGGAGCACCAGCCCGAGAATGCACAGGAGGGTGATTCCTATGATTTTCAAAACAAGCCAAACGACTCCCATTCCTGCCTCCCGTCAAAGAAGCCCGGAAACGGTGAAGTTTCCGCTCTTCGCCATCTCCTCAACCATCCGGCGGACCAGCTCCAGAGCATTCGCGCGGCTCTTCGCAACACCGAGGACATCGATGTCCCGCTTGGCCGCCTCGATGCGGGCATACGCAAGGGGCGTGATCTCCATCAGGCCCTGCGTGGCGTCCGAATGCGTCACCAAATACACTCCCTCGCCGCCGCGATTTTTGCGAATCGCACGAATCATGGTACCGAGGTCGTCAGCGTCCTCCTCGATTGTCTTGACCCGACTGCTGAGTTTGAGCATATCCTCCTGCCTCTCCCGCCTCGGTCCCGCCGTCTCAGGCATTTCCGAAGCACCATCCTACAGCGACTTTCGAAGTTCCGAAATCGCATATCTGCGCTCGCCGTCCGTCCGGCACCCGCGAAGCGCCGCAAGCATATATTCCATCACCTCGGAGCGGTTCTCAAACCATACGGGAAGCTCCGAGAGTACCGATGCCATCCATTCTCTTACCAGGGACTTCGGAAGTCCCTCAAACCTCGCCTCCAGCTGCGCGTACAGCTCATCGCGGCAGGCGTCCACCTGCTCCGGTGTCACCTTCGGCGATACCTCTTCCGAGAGCGAGGCAAATGCCGATGTGGACATCAGGCGCGCCGCCTTCATCACCGGGATGTACGCCGCTGCCGTCTCATCGTCCATCGCATCGATGGCGGACTGCAGACGTCCCGTCTCCTGCTCCGTCATCACCGAGAGAGGCTCGAAGAACCGCTCCATGGCGTCGTGAGCCGCGGCCGTGAGGCGCTCATACGAAGCCTCGTCGACCTTCTCGCCGCCTGCGCGAAGCAGCTGCGCCAAAACCGCCGGGCAGAGCTCCTTCTCCACCGAGGAATCCTTCGCGAGATCCTCCTGAACCCCGCTTAAGATGCCGATGGCCGCCATCGGGTTGATGCAACGCACGATGCTCTCGCAAAGTCCGATATTTGCGTCTAACTTTCCGCAGAGTTCCGCAAGCGTCCCGCTCATCTCCTCCGCGCCCTCCGAGGTTTCCGACACGGCAACCGCCGAGGCCTTCGCAAGCACAGCCTTCGCCTCCGCAACGGCTGCATTTTCCGCCGCACCGGCGTCCTCGCCGATGGCTGCCGCGGAGCGGATCCGATAGCAGAAGGATTCCAGTCCGTAACCATCCTCCTGTCCGTTATAAAGCGACAGGTATCCGGCGATCAGATCATAGAATTTTGTTTTTGTCATGCGCGCCGGAAATGCCGATACCATGGACTGCACCCGCAGGTTCATCATCATCGGGTCATTTCCCGCAAAAATGTTCGCAAGAAGGCTTCGCACCTCCTCGTCCGTATCCACGGGCACCACGGTTCTCTCGCCGGCCGCCCGTCTTGCCAGGGCCTTGCGCAAAACCGTCGCCTCAGCGCGGCATCTCGCCAGCGCCTCAACCGAAGCCGCGATCTCCTCGCGAAGCGCCAGAAGCTTCCCGGTTCCTTCCGCGAGGTCGACGCTTTCTTCTCCGGCCAGAGTCTTTGCCATCGGGATCGCCGCCGAAAGCCACTCGCTGCGGAGTGCTCCGGAAGATGCATCGGTATCCTCCTCCGGCAAATTCTCGATGCCGGCCGCAAGGTTCAGCCAGGCCATATCATAGAAACCGCAGCAGAGGCGGCGCTCAATACTCTTTACACTCATCCTATCGTATCGTCTCCCGAATCATCCTTTTTTACTTCTTCGTCGATCTCCCTGCGGAGCTGCTCATCGAGGCCGCCCGCGGGCTCACGCTTCACATGGGTGTGCGTGTACAAATGATCCATGCAGTACTCGTAGTCGCCCTCGCACTTCGAGCAGAACCGGAACTCCAGCATATCGTCGTCGAGCTCGGTCCGGCCGCACACCGCGCAGCGATGCTTGGTAATTACCTTCTTCGTTCCCGCGGTGTTCACCACGCTGCCCTCGCGCTCGCCGGCGCGGATGCCCTGCATGTACTGGTAGCGCCTGCGAAGATCCGCGATGGTCGCCCGTCTGGCGCGCCGCGCTTTTCTCGTCGCGAACCAGAATATCAGGAAGTTGGCGATTCCCACAAGGAACGGGATCGCAACCATCAAAAACGCCTGCGGTCCGAGATAAATGTAAACCTTGGCGAACTGGTATACATAGTATGCCCCGTAGAAGATTCCCAGATATTTCACCTTGACGGGGATCAGGAAGAACAGCAACAGCTGTACCTCACCGAACTCCACCGCAAAGGAGAAGAACATGGCCAGGTTGATGTACTCCAAAGAAGCACCGACCGAGATTCCGACACCCACGATCAAGTAGTACATAAAGTAGGTGATGATGCTGCCCAGGATGGTCAGCAGAATTCCCGAAAAATAAAACAGATTGAAGCGGAATGCTCCCCACTTCATCTCCAGCATGTTTCCGATAAAATAATACAGGTACATGGAGATGAGCACGAAGATCAGCTGCGTCTCCTGCTCAATGGGCTGGATCAGAAAAGTCACAAGCCGCCACACCTGACCGTGAAAAAAGACTTTCTCGACATCCAGTGTCAACCACTCCGCATAAAAGCCCGGGCTTAAGAAAAATACCAGCAGCCCGACGCCGTAGAGAAGCATCAGATACTTCATCAAACCGCGAATGGCGTATTTGCCGAATTTGCGTTCCAGTTTGTTAATCATACGTCCTGCTTTCCTTCTCCGGCACGACCCCACACAGCGGAAAATTCACCCGCACCATCGCGCCTTCCAATCAAAAATCAATCATAATCATTATATGTTTTTCCCGTGGCAATGTCAAACGATTTGTGCTATACTTGGCTTGTTTCACAGCGTCTGCCGCTGGCGCCGCACACCCGCGCGGCGAGTCTTACGACACGGAGGAGATACCCATGGCACTGGACGGAATCACCGTCGCCTGCCTCGTACATGAATGGCGAGAAAAGCTCGTCGGAGGGCGGATCACCAAGATCGCACAGCCCGAGCCCGATGCGCTTTTACTGACGATAAAAAACTATGACACCTACCGGCTTCACCTGTCTGCGAGCGCTTCTCTGCCGCTGGCGTGCCTGATCCCGGACAACCGGCCGTCGCCCCTCACGGCACCTGCGTTCTGCATGCTTTTGCGAAAGCACTTAAGCAGCGCGCGCATTCTCTCGATCGACCAGCCGGATCTGGAGCGCGTCATCCGGATCCGGATCGAACACCTCGACGAGATGGGCGATACACGTGTTAAAAACCTCATCATCGAGTTGATGGGCAAGCATTCCAATATCATTTTCTGCGATGAGTCCGACACGATCATCGACAGCATCAAGCGCGTCTCCCAGATGGTCAGCTCCGTCCGCGAGGTTCTTCCCGGCCGAAGCTACTTCATCCCGAAGACCGCCGAGAAGCTCTCTCTTCTGACCGATCCCGCGGAAGCGATCACCGCAGGCATCCGCGCCTGCGCCGGAGATCTTCGGCGGGCAATCTACACCACCGTCACCGGCGTAAGCCCCGTGATCGCCAACGAGCTTTTGCACCGCGCGGGTCTGGATACGAAAAATGACACTGCCGAATGCTCCGACACCGACTTTGCAAGTCTCGGTGCCGAGTTTATGAAACTGCGCGACCTGATCGCGGGCGGGGATTTTTCGCCGATGTGCGTGCTGGAGGATTCGGTTCCCGCAGAATTTGCCGCGCTACCGCTTACGGTGTACACGGACTACAACCGCTGTGAGGCAAAAGACTTCGCCTCCATGAGCGAGCTTCTTTTGTACTACTATGAGACCAAGGAGGCCGCGACGCGCATCCGGCAGAAGTCATCGGAGCTTCGCCGCACCGTGCAGACCGCCGTCGAGCGTGTTGCCAAGAAACTCGATCTGCAGGAGAAACAATTTGCCGACACGGAGAAAAAGGACCGCTTCCGCATCTACGGCGAGCTGCTGACCACCTACGGCTACAGCGCCGTCTCGGGCTCGAAGTCCTTCACGTGCACCAACTACTACGACGATCAGGAGATCACGATCCCGCTCGACGAGACGCTCTCCGTCATGGATAATGCAAAGCGCTACTACGAGCGCTACAGCAAGCTGAAGCGGACCGGCGAGGCACTCTCCGCGCACATCGCCGAGAGCCGCGAGGAGCTGGCGCACTTAGAGTCCGTCCGCGACTCCTTGGAATACGCAAAGGACGAGGCCGACCTTGCGGACATCCGCAGGGAGCTCACGGACTACGGATATCTTAAGTTCCACCGGGACGGCAGCTCCAAAAAAGCACCGAAGAAGCCCGCCAGCCGCCCGTACCACTACCGCACGGCGGAAGGCTTTGACATCTACGTCGGTAAGAACAACTACCAGAACGAGGAGCTCACCCACCACCTTGCCGTCGGCAACGACTGGTGGTTCCACGCCAAGGGCGTTCCCGGTTCCCACGTCGTGCTGCGCTGCGGCGACGCCGAAGTGCCGGACGCGGTGTTCGAGCTTGCCGGCTCTCTGGCTGCATTTTACTCAAAGAGGCGCGAGCAGGCAAAGGTCGAAGTCGACTACCTGCGGAAGAAAAATGTGAAAAAGCCCGCCGGCGGCAAGCCCGGCTTTGTCGTTTACTACACCAACTACTCTTTGGTCGCGGAGCCCGCGGAGCACGCGGAGCTTCTGGTCACGGAGTAGGCTGAAAGGATTTTCCTATGATTCTTGCTGACATCCATACGCACACAAGCTTTTCCACGGACAGTGACGCCGCACCGGAGGCAATGTTGCAAAGCGCCGTCTCCCGCGGTCTTACAATGTATTGCATCACCGACCACATGGACTGGCTCTTTCCGATGGACCAGGGACTGTTTCGGTTCGATCCGGAGGAGTATTTTGCGAAGCTTACCAGACTTCGCGACGAATGGAGCGACCGCATCGACCTTCGCATCGGCGTGGAGCTCGGCCTCCGCGACGAGGCGGATGTGGCTGAGCCGGTCCGTCAGTACTACGAGGAACTGCTTCGCAACTACCCCTTCGACTTCGTGATCGGCTCAACGCACTGCGTGTGCCACACCGACCCGTACTATCCCGACTACTGGGAAACGCGCACGGGCACCGAGGGCGTCCTTCGCTACCTGGAGGCGGAGCTTTGGAACATGGAGCATTACGACGGTTTTCAGGTTTGCGGACATCTCGATTACATTCTCCGCTACGTGCCGAAGAACCGACGCGTGAGGAAGGATAAACTTGCGGACGTGATCGACGCGATCCTGCGCACCATCATCCGCCGCGGCATCGGCCTGGAGATTAACACCGGCGCTCTCCGCCGCAACTACCCCGAGACAAACCCTTCCGCCGCCATCGCGGCCCGCTACAAGGAGCTCGGAGGAAAGCTGATCACCGTAGGCTCCGACGCCCACTATGCCGAGCATGTCGCCGCCGACTTCGACCGCGCCGAGGCGATGCTCCGCGAGATCGGTTTTACCGAGTACGCAACCTTCAAGGCCGGTCAGCCGGAATTGCACAGGTTTTGACAAAAACAAAGGAGATTGCCGAATCCGGTCAATCTCCTTTTTCTATCTCTTTGTTTGGTTGTTCTGTCATTGCGGAGTGTATGGTGCGGTTTCCGCCAAAATCTTCGCGATCGCCGGGATACCTGCAGCTTCCTTTAGCGAAAAAATACTGTTCGTTTTCGCAGCAGGAGTATAAATAGCGGAGGTTTCCCCTGTCTCGGAAAGGAACACGACATACGACTCACCGGCAGTCACAATCCCCTCCGGCACCGAAATGTAAATTTGGGCATTTACCGGTGCATTTTTCCATGTCTTCGTCACCGTAAAGTAATACAATTCCGTGGAGTATCTGCCGGCCGATACCATTTGTTCCGCCTTTACGACAAACACATTGGAAGCAAACTCGATGATCTCGTTAATATCCGTTGAGGCGGTAAATGCCTGTCCGTAATACGGCGGCACACTGTCCGCCGTCTCCTCCGCAACCTGTTCCGCCAAAGCAAGCATCGCGCTCCATTGCTCATCTCCGGAGGAAAATACATTGTCATAAAAAACGAAGGAGCTCCGGGGCCAATAAACAGAAATGTGTTTTTCAAGACTCAAGAGGTATTCGGATTCCGTATTGAAAATGCCGGTAAAGGGTTTTGTGTCGTCGTCATCGGCCACCGCGTAAATGACGGTATTTTCCTCTTCCTCAAGCGTCCCCTTCAGCACCCGTTGCGGGCTGAAGCGATAAACCTTCGCCCCATAGTCATCCGTCTCCGTCCCGAGGTATTTCACAACCATAAGGTGCGTTGCAACGGACATCGCCTGTCTGTTTTCCATGAAAATTCTGTCCGAATCCCCTGCGTTACCGCCTCCAGCCGGATCGATAATCTCTGTTGTGATCGCAGGGCTAACCGTTTCTGCGCCGTCAACGCCCTTCGTCGGTTCGCCTGCCGCCAGCGTTAACGTAACATCGGTTGCATTTTCCGATGTGTCTGTTTTGTCGGCGCCTGCGTTTTTTCCGCAGGATGTCAGCACAAGGAGCATTGCAAAGGCAAATGCAAGGCCCCTGAATCGTCTGTTTCTCATAGCGGCACCTCCTTTTAAATCAAAGTCGGTTCTCCAAACTCCAAAAGTTGCAATTATCCCTCTATTCAAGGATAGCATCATCACTTAACCCGGTCAAGTTTTTTTGCAACACGCTATTTTTCCGCTTTTGTCAGACTTTTCTTCCGTTTCGGAGCTTCGCGACAACGCCCGCCAGTGCGGTCACAGCCGCGTCGACCTCGGCCTGTGTCGTCTCCGGCGATATGGTCATGCGGATCGTGCCCTTCTCATATTCCGCGGGGACACCGATCGCACGGATCACGTGGGAGATCTCCCCCGACGCCGACGTACACGCCGAGCCGCCGGAGCAGGCGATGCCCGCCATGTCCATAAGCACTAAAACCGACGCGGCTTCCACTCCGGCGAAGGAAACGTTCACATTTCCGGCAAGACGGCTGGTTCTGCTGCCGTTTACCATCGCATCGGGAATCTCCGCCAGGATCCGGTCGATCATCATATTCCCGAGAGCACGAACGCGCCTTGCCGACTCCCGCAGCTCCCTGCAGGACGCCACCAGCGCAGCCGCAGTTCCCACGATGCCCGGGACATTTTCCGTGCCGCCGCGAAGCCGCATCTCCTGCGGTCCGCCGTGCAGGATCGGCGCAAGCTTTGTCCCTTCCCTCACAAAGAGGAAACCGACTCCCTTCGGGCCGCCGAACTTGTGCGCGGAAGCCGCCAGCATCGTGATCCCGAGATAATTGTACGGCGTATCGCCCGCGGGAAGCTTGCCCGCTCCTTCGGAGCTTCCCAGTGCAAACGGAACATGTCCTACCGCCTGTACCGCATCCGTGAAAAATGCTATCCCTCTCTCCTTCGCAACCGCCGCAATCTCCGTGACCGGCTGAATCGTTCCGATCTCATTGTTCGCAAACTGGATCGCGATCAGGATCGTGTCCGGCCGGATGGCCGCCGCAACCTGCGAGGCACTGACCAGCCCGTCACCGTCCACAGGAAGAACCGTCACCTCCGCCCCCTGCGCGCGAAGCCACGCGATGCTTCCGCTGACAGCATGGTGCTCGATGTTGGTTGTGATGATGTGCTTCCCGCGGTCGCAATTGGCCTCGAAGTACCCCTTGATCGCAAGGTTGTCGCTCTCCGTTCCGCCCGAGGTGAACACGATTTCATTCGGCTTGCACCAAAGGCACGTTGCAATGTCCCCCCGCGCCTTCTGAATCGCCTTTTTCGCCGTCAGCCCCGGGGTGTGCAGCGAGGACGGATTGCCGAACTGCTCCGCCATAAACGGCATCGCCGCCGCTAACGCCTCCGCCTTCGCCCGCATCGAAGCTGCATTGTCAAGATAAATCGCCATTTTCCTCTTTCTCCGCTACCTCGTCTCCCATCAACGAGGCCTTCTTTCTCGCCCGCAAAACAAGCAGACCCCAAGTGATCGGAATTGCAAACCACAAAACCACCCAGACGGCAAATCCGATATCCCTGCCGGTCTTCGTGAACGTCCGGATCGGCAACATGCTCGGATTGCCCGCGACAATCACCGTATCCACCTTCATGTTGCGAAACACAAAACTGGGACCGTCCTCGTCCAGG
>CACZRV010000061.1 GCA_902783725.1 uncultured Lachnospiraceae bacterium
CCGTTTTTCTTTTCGTAGTAGTGGTATAAAAGCATCGGAGCGCTCCTTTCCTGCATCAACTAAAAATGCTCTCCGACATATATCTTCTTCGGGATGAACACGCGGCGGAGCATCTCCTCCTTCGCGTTCACGGTCACGTCCGTGCGAAGCAGTGCCTCGTCCATGGTAAGCCCGCCGATTGCGAGCTGCCCGAGTGCACGCACGTTGATCTCAAGGTCTGCTTTCGGCGTAGTATCAGCGGCGCTCTCCTCGTTCGCTGCGAACCGCTCGCCCACCGTCTCCACGCGGTCGGAAAGCACACGGTAGGTGCGGTTATTTTCCGGAATCATCTCGTCCGTAATCTTGATCGTGAAATCGCAATCCCCGGGCTTTTTGATGGTTTCCAGAAGCTTCTTTGCGTTGATCACACGCACCATGAAATTCGGGAATACCGTCTCCTTAACGGCGTAGGCATTTGGCGTCACGATGACGCGCAAAAGGTCGATTCCTGCGGGAAGCCGCAGCTCGATTGTGCCGTAGTCCGCCTCGAATCTTGCCAGAAACCCGAGCACCGCGCGGAAACCGTCGCGGCATGTCCATGCGCACTCCTGCACCTGAAGAATCGCGGCCGGATCGTTTTTGATATCCTTAAAAATCACGTAAGCGATGGGCTCGCCGTTTTCCTTAAGCACATACGAAAAACGCCGGTCAATGTACTCCTTCTCGGCCTTCATGTGCTCGAGCATCTGCTCTTCCGTGCGCTTGTGCGCCAGGTTATACTGCGGCGCAAAGGCGTTGTACACCGCAAGGAAATCGTCCACCGGGCTGCCCTGCTTCCATTTTACGACCTCGCCGTCAAAGCGGTAGCGGCACAGAAGCTCCGGCGTGAGACTGTACTGGCTCCAGCCGATGACCGTCTCGTAGCCGAATTTGCGGTAGAATTCATGTTTGAAGGGATAGAGCGCCGAGATTACCTCGCCGTTTGCATACGCCTCCGGCAGCAAATCCTTAAAGATTGCCCGGATCGCGCCCGAATTGCGATACTCCGGCAGTGTTGCCACAGCGCCGATGCCGCCGGCCTTCACAGCCGTTCCGTCCAAGTAGAAATTAAAATGATTGTTGATGACGCGGGCCATCAATGTATTGTTGTCGTCAAATGCACCCCAGTCCTCGATCGTGACGTTCAACTGGTGCTCGTGCCTCGCTTCCACATCCTCCACACGCGAGTGAAAGCAATAAACCGCCGTCAGATACGCGGCATATCGCTCTTCCCCTGCCAACTTTCGTACTTCCATAAGCTCTCCTTCGTATTGTCATTCTTAAGCGGAATAATTCTGAAAATCCCCCGGCACAAGCTCGTAATCCACCGAGGATTGCAGCTCCCCGAGCTGGTCTTCCCACGAGTCGATGTTCACCCGCAGCTTGCGAAATCCGAGCATCTCGTAAACGTGCTGTGCGCGCACATTTTTCAGGTTGGTGTCGAGCACAATCTTCTCGTAGCCTCTTTGAAACAGCTCCGCGATCAGCATGCTCAGGATCGTCCGCCCGAGGCCCTTCTCCTGATAGTCCGTGTTGCAGATCTTGATTCCCATCTCCGCGACGTGGCTGCCAAGATTGTAATAGCTCATCTCGCCGATGGGCGTGCCCTTGTACTCAATGATGAGCCGGCGTTTCGTGTCGTCGGTGTCGTCCGCGATCTCCTCGCGGATATGCTCCGGCGTCGTGCCGAGTCCGTTCGGAAAACCGGCGTGCGCCATTATTTTCCCGTCATTCCACCACGCGGCCAGCTGTTCACAATCGGCAGCGCCGGCGTTGCGGATGCGGATATCATTTTTCGAAATATCCATTCGTTATACCGATCCCCGCGGATCCCCCTCCGCGAGGCCTTTCTCTTACAATTTGTACTGCATAAAATTCCCGTTGTGGGTAAATCCGTAGGCGGTGTAAAGCTTCACGCCCATGTTCGACGCCGTGATCTGCACCGCGCCGCAGCCGTAGGCTCTCGCCTCCTCCACCACACGGTGAAGAAGCTCCTTCGCAATGCCCATGCGGCGGTACGCAGGGTCCGTGAACATGCTCGAAAGAAGCCCGAGCCGTCCCGTCGGACAGCTGAAATACGGCGGCTTCTCGACAAATGACATGCCGCTCGTTCCGACGATCTTCTCACCGTCCAAAGCAAGCCATGACACGAACGTCCC
>CACZRV010000062.1 GCA_902783725.1 uncultured Lachnospiraceae bacterium
CTCCGCGAGCTCACAAAAATAACAGGCGTAGCAGGTCTTTGCGAGATCCCCGCGAAGCTCCGTAAAATACTCGTTCACCTCGGCGCGCACGATGGTGTATGAGGTGCGCCCCTCGATGACGGAAAATGCTCCCGTCACAAACGGCTGTGTCGCCGCCACCAGCGCGGACTTCGGCCGCTGCGCGCCCCTGGCAAACGCCGAGATGCGCCCCCGCTCCTTCGTGAGAACGGACAACCGCCGGTCGTATTCGCCGATCGGCATCGAGGAAAGAATGATGCCGTGCAGTATCGTATTGTCTGTCATGGGCACCTCTCCTGTGGCCGTTTACTCCTCCGGATCGCGGTAACCGTAATTGCGGATCAGCGAGTCGCTGTCGCGCCAGTTCTCCTTCACCTTGACCCAGAGCTTTAAGTTGATCTTCGTTCCGGTCATCATCTCGATGTCGCGGCGGGCGTCGGTGCCGATCTTTTTGAGCATCAGACCCTTCTTGCCGATGATGATCCCCTTATGGGACTCGCGCTCGCAGATGATGGTAGCGTCGATGTCGATGAGTGTGCCGCCCTCGCGCTCCTTCATGCGGTCAATCAACACCGCGATGCCGTGGGGAATCTCATCCTCGAGGTTGCGAAGCGCCTTCTCGCGGATCATCTCCGCCGCGATCTGCCGTTCCGGCTGGTCCGTCACGGTGTCCTCGTCGTAGTACTGCGGTCCCTCCGGCAGATACGTAAAGATCGTGTCCGTCAGATCGTCCGTGTTCTCGCCCTTTAAGGCCGACACCGGCACGATGGCCGCAAAATCATATTCCTTGCGGTACACATCGATGAAGCGGAGGATCTCCTCCTTCTTCACCTTGTCGATCTTGTTGATGACAAGCATCACCGGCGTGTCCACCTTGCGAAGGCGCGCCAGTATCGCCTGCTCGCCCGCGCCGATATAGTCGGTGGGCTCCACCAGCCACAGGATCAGATCCACGTCCTTTAACGTGCTCTCCGTCACCTCGGCCATGTACTCGCCCAGCTTGTTGCGGGCCTTGTGGATGCCCGGCGTATCGAGGAAAATGATCTGTCCCCGCTCGTCGGTGTACACCGTCTGAATGCGGTTTCTGGTGGTCTGCGGCTTGTTCGAAGTGATGGCAATCTTCTGCCCGATCAGGCGGTTCATCAGGGTGGATTTGCCGACGTTCGGACGTCCGATCAATGCGACAAAGCCCGATCGAAACGTTGCATTTTTCTTGGTATCGCTCATGTGTCCCCAGTCTCCTTGGTTGCTCCTTGGGCCGTCCCCTTATCCGCGCAGTCCGCGGCTCTCGAGGAACAGGTCCTTACACTCCTTCGCCGTGCTCTCCGTCGCCAGCGCCGCGCGGTAGCCCTGCGCAAGCACTGCCTTAAGCATCGGCGCCAGCGCGCGCAGCTGCTCGTTCGTCACCGTGAGCACCTCGTCGCGCACCTTCTGCCACTCCTCCGCCGTCAGCCCCGTAAAATACCGGCTCATCGCCGTTCCGAGGATGGACGCCGGCGTATACGGAATGTCCATGTCGGCAATCGTGCCGATGATGTATTTTGTGATTTCGTTCTCGCTCAGATTGAGGTTCGCCACATAGTCCGCAGCGCCGTCGAAGGCCGCAAAGGACTCGCGGCAGTTCGGGTCGCGGTACGTCACCATGAACGTGTCGCCCGAGATCGCGCCGAAGCCCTGCATCGCGCCGTACGCGCCGCCGAGGACGCGGATCTTCGTCCACAGATAGTCGCGGGAGAGCAGGATGTTCAAAACGGCAAAGGCGCCGCTGTACTCATAGCCGGCCTCGCGGTAGTTTCCGGCTGCGCAGTTGTACTGCACGGCGCCGGCGTAGGTAAGCACCTCATTTTTCTTCGCAAAATGATACCCGCCCTTCCAGGGCAGTTCCTTCATTGCCGCAATAGGCTGCTCCGCAGGCAGTTCCGCAAACAGAGCGGGAAGCGTAGCAAACGCCTCGCAGGCCTTCTCATAGCCCGCCGCATCCGCGGTGACGCCGAGGGTCAGCCGCTCCTTGCGGAAAATGTGCGCGCGCATGCGCTTTAAGTGCGCCAGCAGATCGTCCTTAACGTTGTCAAAATCGGCAATCCACTTGCGAAGCTGCGCGTAATAGCTCTCGCCGCAGGAGAGGTGCGTGAAGCGCACCGAGGGGCTGAAGTAGGAATACGCAAGGCTTCTCGCGGTGGTGTGGCCGCGTCCCTCCATGGACGAGGGCAGGCGAACCGCAAGCTCCGCCATGATCTCGCGGAGACGGTCGGTGTCCTCCAGCTTCAACCGGCCGATGCCCTCCCACGCAAGGTCGATGCCCTTCGTGAGGTTGCCGTCGAAGACCTTCGCGGCGATGGTGAAAAATGCCTTCATGGCGCCGACTTCGCCCTTCACGGCCGTCGACTCCAGATATCCCGAGATACCGCCGGTGTAGAAGTTTGCCTCATCCTGCAACTCGCGGTATGCATAATTTTCCGTGTCCATGAACATGTAGACGTCCGAGAGCAGTCCCAGGTACGGAAGCTCCTCCTCCGGCACGTCCGTCGCGTCGAAGCGAAGCTGTGCGTAGGTGATGCCGCCGGTGAAGCGGTCCACATGCACGAGCGGGAATCCCTCCGCCGTGGTCTCCGCCGTGTACGGAACGGGCTGCTGCTCGCGCCCGATGTCGTCCCGCGTCAAGGACGGCAGGCAGGAAAGCTCCTCCTCGGTCTCCACGCGGCTCTGGAACTCCTTGAGCGCCTTCGTCTTCGCCACGAGCTCGTCGATCTCCGCCTCGCTCATGGAAGCCTTGCGGGCCGCAAGCTCTGCTGCCAGCGCCTCTTCCTCCTTCGTTGCAAGACCCGGCTCAGGGGTCATCACCACCAACGCCGCATGGTCCGTCGCCAGGAAGTCGCGCAGAAGCTCCTCAAAATAGCCGGTCTCCAGATCCTTGCGCAGCTCGTCGAACACCCAGCCGCGGTCCAGACCCTTGAGGGCCGCCGTCTCATCATAAAGGTAAGCCGAGAGGGATGTGAATCCGAACACGATTCCCTTCGGATAGCCGCCGAAATCCGCCTCGCGGAACGAAAATTCCGCACGGTTCAAAGCCGCAAGGATACTTCTCCTGTTCACACCCTTCGCGGCGATATCCGCAACGGTGTCGCGGATGATTCGCAGGAATTCGTCGGCCTTGTCCGCCGATGTCTCGCGCGCCGTCACCGTGAGGATCGGCTGTCGCTGATCGCCCATGTACTGGCCGCTCACATCGTTGCCGATGCCGGCGTCTAAAAGCGCCTTCTTCACGGGCGCACCGGGGATGCTGAAGAGTATGTTTGCGAGAATTTCCCACGCAAGAGCCTTCTTGTACTCCGGTCCGTCGAAGAGCTTCACGCCGTACTCGAGATACGCCTTGTCCTCCGTGTCCTCGTCCTCCGAAACGGAGTACGGGATCTGTACTTTCTTAAAGCCCGTCGCCTTCTGCACCCCGATCTCGGAATCCACGGGGATGATGTCAAACGACGAGAGATATGCCTTGTCCAGGTACATGAGCATGTCGCCCATGTCCATGTCGCCGTAGAGGTAGATATAGCTGTTCGCCGGCGAATAATACGTGCGGTGGAACTCAAGGAAGTTCTCGTACGTAAGCTGCGGGATCACCTTCGGATCGCCGCCCGACTCCACGCCGTAGGTCGTGTCCGGGAAGAGCGCTTTCATGAGTTCCAGGTTCATGTTGCTCTCCGGGTCGGAAAATACACCCTTCATCTCGCTGTACACGACTCCGTTGACGGTGAGGTCCGCATCGCGGCTCTCCATCTCGTAGCGCCAGCCCTCCTGCCGGAAGATCTCCTCCCTGCGGTAGATCAGCGGATGCATCACGGCGTCCATGTACACGTCCACAAGGTTTTTGAAATCCTTGTAGTTGCAGCTCGCGCAGGGATACATCGTCCAGTCCGCTGCGGTAAATGCATTGATAAACGTCTTCAACGACCCCTTCTCCATCTCCATGAACGGGTCCTTGACAGGGTATTTTTCGGAGCCCGCAAGCACCGAATGCTCGATGATGTGCGGAACGCCCGTGCTGTCCATAGGGGTCGTCCGGAACGCGATTGCAAACACCTTGTTCGGATCGTCATTTGCAAGCAGCACGATGCGCGCACCGCTCTTAATATGCCGAAGAACCAGCCCATCCATGTGCTGGTCCTTAAGCTCTCTGTGTTCGATTCTCTCGTAACCTTCGCAGGTAAACCCGGTTAAATCCATCATGCTAAGTTCTCCGTTTTTTCCAGAATTTTCCAAATATTCCCGGCCGTTTTCTGGCCGCACGCATTTCAAACCGCCGCGGCCGTTTAAGGCCGCGTGCATCAAACGTCGTCGCTCTCGTAGTCCGCGAGCTCCGCCAGAATGTCCTCGGCCTCCTTGAGCGTATTTTTCGCCTTTTCGCGATTCGCTCTGGCCTGATTCATCCGCTCGATCTCCTCCTCTTCCTCCTCGGTCAGAAGCAAGCGGGGATCGAAGGTCTTGTTCATCTCCTCGTCCTCATCGAAATCATCGATGATCATCGGCTCCTCGGTGTGGTTTCCGCGCTCCCGAAGGAACAGGATCAGGAAAATGATCAAAAGGACGAGAAGTCCGATTATTGTCACCGCACCCACAAATTCGCGCGTCGAAAGGCCAGCGAAGAAAGTATCCTTCGCTCCGGTGTCCGAGGGCTGATCGGGGTTCGTGTCCGGCTTCGAGCGAACCGGCTCGGTGGGCGTCGGCTCCGGCTCGGGCGTCGGTATCGGCGTCGGGCTCGGAACAAACATGGTATCGTGATAGTTCATCACGCTCTTGGTATTCATGTCGTAGAGAAACCACCCGGCCTCGCCGTTGGAATCCCTCAGGTATAAAAGTACGATCGCAGGGTCGGTCTCCGCCTTCCAGACGGTCACATTCGGTCCGAAGAGCTGGTCCGTATCCTCGACAAATCCCTTCGGTACCGGCGTGTCGTCCGGCTTCGGGATCACCGAGAAGCGCCGCGCAGGCGACTCAACCATCTGGTAGAGATAATACTGGTTCTCGCCCGCCATGACGTACAGCCGTCCGTCGTCCATCTGCACGAGTTTCGTCGTGCCGTCCTCGCCGGTTGCAACCGCAACCGTAAAGCCGTTCATCTCCACGGTGGCCGGCGTGAATCCCTCGGGAAGATCTCCCTCGAACTCGTCTTTAAGCGTCCTCTCCGCGTCGCCGACATGCACCGAGAGTCCGGGCGTCGGCGTGGGCGTCGGCGTCGGTGTCGGCGCCGGTCCGCGGTTGACCGTGATCGTATATGTCTTCTTCGTCTTTCCGTCCTCGGCGGTACACGTTACCGTAACCGTGTTGGCGCCTTCCTTGAGGTCCTTGTTGCCCGAGACGGAAACCTTGCCCTTGCCGTCCTCGGACTTCGCGGAGATCGTCAGCGCCGTCACCGCTCCGTCCACGTTCACGGTGTAGCTCGTTGTATCCTTGGAAAATGCAGGCGACAGCGTTCCCTCGCCCACCGACAGCTTGCCGAGGTTTGCATTTTTCGATGCCGAATACGGCGGATTGACCGTGACGGTGGC
>CACZRV010000063.1 GCA_902783725.1 uncultured Lachnospiraceae bacterium
CGCCGCAGCATCCGACGCTTGAGCAGGTGGATTTGCCGCGTGTGCAGCCTCGCTGTCCGCGGCGCCTGCGGGCGCTCCGAAGGCACTGACGTGCGCAAGCACGTCCTCTCGCTTTTCCCTCGCGATCGCAACATCTTCAAAGGTTGATGCCGCGTACGCGGCTCGCAGGTAATCGCGCACCGTCGCCTCGGGCATGTCCTCCGGGACGCTTAAAAGGAGCGTGACGGCCGTCGCTTCGCGGCCGATGGCGGCCAGCGCTGCAAGCGCGCGGTTCGTCGCCATGGCGGCAACGCAAAGGTTCGTTCCGCTCATGGTTCCGGTGGCGGAAGAGAGTTCTCTGTCCGCGCGGGCGGCCAGGGCGATCCGCGCCGAAAGGTCTGTGTCCTCGCCGAATCCCGCAGGGCGTCTGCGCAGATACCGCTCGCGGCCGAGCCTCGTCGTGAGACGCTCATTTTCCGCTGTTCCGATCGGTCCGATCATCTGCGACACCCTCCTTTGATCCGTCGTTTGCATCCGCCTCCGGCGGGCGCAGGGAACACTATCCCATAATCGCTTTATTATACCATACAACCCGCACAAATGCAAAGAAAACAGCCAAACTGCCGCGGTCTTGTTGAAATGCGGCGCCGTCTCCTGTATGATGGGCGGAGGAATGACAACGGATTATCGAAAAATGTGTGAGTGAAACCGGGCGAACGCCCGTATAGTGGGGCAAAGGAACTTTTCACCGGAGGAGACCGAATGGACGAGAGCACACTACTTGAAAAACTGACAAGCGAGCCGGAGCGGGGCGTGGAGCAGCTGATCCAGACCTACGGCCCGGCGGTGCACAAGATCTGCCGCTCGATCCTCGCGGATTTTCCGCCGGAGGAGATCGAGGAGGCCGAGTCCGATGTCTTCGTAAACATCTGGCAGCACCGGGACCGGATCCGGAGAGACAACGGCTGTTCGCTGAAGAGTTACCTTTACGCAGTTGCGAGAAATGTCGCAAGAGACCGCCTGCGGGCCGCAAAGTCGGCGCCGCTCTCCTTAGACCGGGCGTTTGAGGACGGCTTCGAGCCGGAGTCCGGCGAGCTCACCGACGACAACGTCGTACGGGAGTGGCTGCAGGGCGAGGTGCTGACGTCCTTGGCGGAGCTCGGTGAGCCGGAACACGGGATTTTCCTTGAGCGATACTACCTGGGGCGCAGCGCAAAGGCCATCGCCGAGCGCCGGGGCCTTCCGCAAAAGAAAGTGGAAAATCTCCTCTACCGCGGCAAAACGAAACTGCGGAAAATCCTCTCGAAAAAAGGAGTCACACCCTATGAGTAAACACGCAAACATTTCCGGCGCCGATGAGCGCCCTGAACTCTTTCGAAAAATGCTTCCGCAGGCTGACGCCGACTGTCTCGACGAAACCCTCGCGGCAATGCCCGAAGGCGGCTTTGACGCCGTCGCAGTCACCGGCAGAACCCTCGCGAAGCTCGGCCTCGCAACGCCTGACGCGCAGCTGACCGTTGTGAGCGAAACGCCGTCTGCCGAGACCCTCCGGGTCGATACTCCGGTCTGCGAGACCCCGGCCCCGAGGCGCCGTTTCCGCTTCCGCGCGGTGCTGATCGCGGCCTGCGCCGCAGTCCTTCTGCTGGCCACGGTTGCCGTCGCAAAAATAATCCAGGACAAAAAAGCCCGCGTGATCGAAGTTTCGGAATTAAAGGAGCATTTGACGGCGGAGCGCGCAAGCGCCTTCCTTCCCATCGGACAGTCCGGGAAGCTCGGCGACATCACAGTCACCGCTGTTGATATGATCGGCGATTCCCGCCGCATGTTCATCGAGGTTTCCACCGATGTTGCCGTGGACGCACCGGACGGCTGGCTTACGGGCTACACCCCGGCCGAAGCCGCACTTAGCTTTGACTGCGCAACCGGGGACGACAATCTCCTTGCCGACTGCGCCGCCGCGCCCTTCGCGCGGGACGGAAAGCTCTGGTACATGGTTACCTGCGCGGACAACCGCGATGTCTCCCGCACCGTCAACAACCGGGCCGTGAAGCTGATCGTTCGCAACACCGCCGACGCCTCCGGCGCAGCTGCGCCGCTCACCCTCTCCTGGACCAACAACTACGACGTCACCGACCGGGTGATCGCCGCGAGCCAAACCATCGGAAACTACCGCGTCGACACGCTCTTACTTACCGCCTGTGACCTCACCTTGGAGCTGTCCGGCGACACGGCGGATTACAACCTTGATTACATCACCTTAACGGACGGAAGCCGCCTCTATGAGATCGCGAACACGGCGCTGCCGCTGTATCCGTGGACCGAACTGGACTTCACTTACGACGGCGACGGAAACCTCCTCTCGGAGCGCCGTTACTACAGCCTTCTGGAGGGATTTGCCGCAGAACCCGGCGGCGACGCCGTCTTCGTTCCGGCCGCAAAAGTAGCCTCCGTGACCATCGGCGGCGTGACGATCCCGATCGAGTGAGCTAAGGCTCCGGCTTCGAAAGCCGACCTAAGCATCAAACACCGACCAAAGCTTCGAAAAGCACAAAAAACAACAAAGCCCGCTGCAGCGTGACAACTGCGGCGGGCATTTTGGTTGTACTCGGATCGGTTGCAGGGTGAATTTTCCGACTGTTCTCCGGGCGCGCCCCTAGCGCCTACCGGTTTCGCTCCGGCACGGACAAAAGGACGGAGATTCCCAGAAGAACGCAGGCTGCCGCGGCCAGCGGCCACATCGTCGCGCCCTCGTAGACGCGCAGGTAGTACTGCGGCAGCAGGACGGCGCGCAGGAACCGGATCGCCGGGAAGATCGTCGCCACATCCAGAAGGATCGGGCAGCACAGGTAGCTGATCAGCGTGAGGATCGGGATGGTCGCGCAGACCGCGTGCACGGACGGGATCAGGAAGCGCAGGATGTTGCAAAATGCAGCCACCAAAAGCACGTACACGCCCATGGTCACAAGCTCCCTGCCGGTGCGGGTCCACAGCCCGGAGACCGCGAGGCACACCCATCCGGCGATTCCCGCCATCACGGTGGGCAGCAGGATGGACGCAAACGAGATCAGCGGCCGGCGCTCTCTGGCCATCACGCGGAAGCGCCCCTCGGCGTCATCCTGATACCAGAACACCAGCCCCGCGAGGCCCGTCAACAGAACAAAGATGGCCACCGTGCCGCGGATCGGCTTGGTCAGCACGCTCTCCGCCTTCACGGCGGACTCCTCCTCGATCTCGCCGGTGATGCCACTCACGGAGACATACTCCACGATGGCCGGCGAATTCATCGCCGCCTCGTAACTCTTTTTAAGCTGCTCGGACGCTGTCTTCTCCTCGATCCCCAGGTCGCTCTTGCTGACCAGGTAATCGCGGACGACCTCAAAGCCGAGCACGTGATTCAATTTGTCGTAGACGATCTCGTTGACGAAGGAGCCGTACACCGTCCGCTCCGAGACAACCGCGGTGATCATGCCGCGCCACTCGCCGGACACGATCTTTCCGGCCATATCCGCGGAAAATACATACCCGCACTCGGCGCGCCCCGCCGCCACATCGCTGTAGAGGTCCTCCTCTTCCTCGCACTCGTAGAAGAGAAAGGCGTCCGGCACGCGCTCCGTCATCTCGGCCAAAAACGTCACGGCGACGTCGTCCTTATCCTCGAAAAATACAGCCACATGGAGCTTGCCGTCATCCTCCGTGATCAATGCGCGGTACAGCAAAAGCACCGCGGGAAGCATCAGAAGGATCAGCACAAACGAGGGTTTCTTCAACAATCGCTTGGCCGTCAGCCAGAGCCATGTGAAGAACCGCCGGATCGCGCCGGCGACCTTCGCCCCGCGCCCGACCGCAAACGAAGAAAGCTCCTCCGCCGAAGCGAACGCGCCGCGAACAAAATCCTGCTCTGTCCCGCGATTTTCCACCGTCTGCACTCCTTATCGAATGCCGGCCTGCGCCGGCTGCTTTGCCTTATCAAACTGCATTTTCCGCTGTCTGCACCGTCCGTCCGCCAACGCGTCCGCTAACGCTGCTCGCGCCAGCGGTTCCATGCCATCAGGGACACTGTCGCGCCGAAGGCCACCGCCGTCTCCGCCAGCAGGATCAACGTGCCGCGCACGTTGGAAAGCTGCTTTAAGCCGTCCACCGACACGCGGAGCATCGTGGCCGTCGGAAGGTACCGTCCGGGTCCGCGGACCGCCTTCGGAAGGTATGCCGAAGGCACGATGCAGCCCGAGGCGTAGCCCATGATCGCCGTGATCAGGAACAGCAGAAGGATGCCTCCGATCTGGTTCGCCGCGAACGTGTACACGAACAATACCAAAGCCGCTGCCAAAAGCAAAACCGGGATTCCCGCGCAGAACCAGAACCACAGCTCGCTTACTTTCATGATGCCGAGATACCGCTCCAGCGTGTCCGGCCACCCGAGCCAGACAACGTACAGAACGAAGAACAGCGACACGTAAAATGCAAAAAACAACATGAGAACCGAGAGGTATCTCGCCAGCGCCAGAAGCGGCGAACCGATGCCGCGCATCGCCAGCTGATCCTCCAGGGATTTGGCGTCGCTCTTTAGAAGCGTTCCGCAGGCAACGCCGCCGAGCATGAGAAGCATCACGATGCCGGCGCAGAAATAGTACTGCAAAAGCGTCTGTCCGTAGGTGCCCGAGGCGTCCTCCGCGACGAAGCTCTCCTCGCGGTTGATGACGCGGTCCGCCAAAAGATTTTCCAGATCGTCCTGAATCCGATAGGCGTCGGTGTCATCCGCACCATGCAGTCTCGCAACCGCAACGCCGGCCTGCACCTGCGACGCCGAAACCTTGATCAGGTTGCAGCCCACCTCCACGATGCCCTCCATCAGGCCCTGGTTGAGGCTGTTGAGCATTTTCGGCGAGTACAGCTTCGCCGCGCCGGCGTAATTGTCGCTGAAGACACTGTCCACAAAATTCTCCGGGAAGATCATCACGCCGTCGTAGCGCCCCTCCCGAAGGCCGGCCATGCCGTCCTCCTCCGTGGCCTCGCTGAAGCGGAACACCGTTGCTGCGCTGGCCGCGGACTGGAGCACGTCCAGACCGAAATTCTCGATATAGTCGTCGTTCATGACGAGGGCAATGTTCACGCTTCCCTGCTGCCCGTCCCCGCCGAGGGCCTTCTGTCCGCACAGTGTGACCGCGGCAAACAGGGTCACCAGAAGAAGGGTGCCCAGATAATACTGCGGTACGATTTTCAGTGCGCGCTTCGCCTCGAGACCGAGGAAGCGCCGGAACAGTCTGCCCATACGATTGAAACCTCATTTTCCGGCCGCGGGGCCGGCATGCATCATCGCAAAAACTTGTTGTAATACCACTCGAGCTGGTCAATGCCCTCCTGGATCATCTCATTGGCCTGCTCGGGCGTGAGCGTCAAAAGGTTGTACTGCTCACCCTCGGGCTTCTCCGGCGCGTACTGCGTCGGGGCAAATGCGATCCGCCCGCTGAAGGTGGCGTTCTTCCCGTTGTAGCGGTCCTCAAAGGAGAGGGAGTCGAACTTCATCTCCCAGCCGTTTTTGTAGTTGCACTCGGCTGTCACGCGCATGGTGCCCACCGTGTCACCCTGATAGACCGTGTTGGCCTCCACGTCCAGGATCGCCCCCGAGACGTTGTAGTTGATCGATGCGTTGGCGCCGTACTGCGGCTTGTCGGGAAGCTGCAGCGACAGCTCGATCTTCGAGGACACGCGGGTGCGGGATGCGCTCACAGTCTTCTTCGCGTCAAATGTGTATTTCTTTCCGTCGATGTCCGCCGTCACCGTCAGGTACATCCGGTCCTGCGGATCCTCCGAGCCCGTGCACTGCAGATCCGCCGTGATCGTCGCGGGCTTGTCCCACGCGTAGCCCGTCACCTCCGCCGTCAGCCGCGCCAGCTCGCCGCCCTTTGTCACGTAGGCAAATACATCCACGCCGTTGCCGTCGCCCTCCGGACGAAGCCGCCACGCGCCGTGCACCGTCTCCGCGGCACCGGCTCCGCCGACTGCATTTGCGATCACGTCGGCTATCTTGTAAAACTCATCCTCATCCACCTGGATGCGGAACACGTAGCAGGGCACCTTCTCCGAGCCGACAACCACCATCTCCGTTCGCTCGTTGCCCTTCGCATCCTTCATCTGCTCATAGCGGATCGCCGCCACGATCCGATCCACCACCGACTCGTCCGCCGGGTACGTGGCCGCCAGCGCCTTGCGGATATTCTGCAGCAGCGTGTAACCCTTGTCGAGAAGTGAGAAACCGCTCTGCGCCAGGCTCTTCGCGCTGTCCCGCCGCTCCGCGGGAAGCATCTCCCAGAGGGGAGCATTTTCCCACGCACCGGGGATCTCCGAAACCTTGGCCGCCAGCACTTCCTTGAGAAGCTTCGGCGATGTCAGATAGATCGTGTCGCCGTCGTAGAAGGCCTTGAGCAGGGAAAGACTGAGAGCGCTGATGGAACCGCGCAGGTCGACGCCTACATTTTCCCCGTCGATCCCTACGTTCACGCCGAACCCGAAGCCCGCGTAGTCCGAGAGCTTCCGCGTGGAATCCCCCGCGCCCAGATCACCTAAGGTGAGGTTTGTGTCGCGGAGCGAAAGAGACACTCCGATGTCCGTCGGTCCCTCCGCGAAAATGTCCGCCAGGTCCTGCATGTGCAGCGCCTTCATCATCGGCTCGCGGTATCCGAGCCCGTCGGCAAACGCATCCTTCAAAGCCGCGCGGCACAGCTCCTGCGGCGTCTTGCGGTGGGCGCTCTTGTACAGGAGCACACCCAGCCCGATAACGCAAATAAGCCCAACCGGGATGAGCCATACCCACCACCGCAGGGCTTTTTTCTTCGTCGGTTTTTCCTCGTCCGTCCAGATGACGTTGCCTTCCTCATCGAAGGGCGGCCGAACCAGTTTCCGATTTTCCTCCATACCAACTCTCCCACGCGCTGCCTGCGGACATGTCCCGGGGACACATCACCGCAACTCCGGCAGCGATTCCTGTCCCTTCTTCAATTCCGCCAAAAGGCCGTCGCCGCGAAGGGTACGGTCCACCTCACGCAGCACGCCGTTTTGCATCACCATCAGTTTGTCCACGATGGAGAGTGCTTCCTCGTCGTGCGTCGTGATGATCACAATGCCGCCGCGCCGCTTGTGCTCCGCAAGGTAATCGCGGATCGCCTCCTTGCAAATGAGGTCCAGCGCCGCATCCGGCTCATCCAAGATCAACACCGGCGGGTCGTTTGCGACCGCGCAGCCGATGCTCAAACGCTTCTTCATACCGCCCGACATGGCGTCCACGCGAACGTTGATAAACTCCGGAATGCCGAGCATCGCAAGCGTTCCGCGCTCCAGCTCCTGGTTCATGTCGTACCGGCTGTTGGCGTACCACAGGCGCAGATTGTCGCGGGCCGTCAGCTCCGCGATCAAAGGATTTTCCTGCGGAACATAGCCGATCAGGCGCTCGCGCTCCGACGTCTCCTTGAGCATGTCATGTCCGAACGCAGTGAAACTGCCGCCACCCGCCTTGAGGGTGCCGGCCAGAATCTTTAAGAGGGTGGATTTGCCGCTGCCGTTCGCTCCCGCAATCGCAACGCACTCGCCCTGCTTCGCGGTGAACGACGCTTCCCGCAGCACCACCTTCCTGCCGTATTGTTTACAAATGCCGCTTACGGTAATCATGGTATCAGGTCAAAGACGAAAGAAGGCAGATAACCATGACCAGCACCAGAAGGATAGCCATCGCGCATACGATTCTCTTCTGGTTCTTCTTGCTAAAGAAATTCATAAAATACCCCATCCTCTCCGCCCGCATCCATCGGGCGATTTTTGTCTGCCCGGCAACCCGGGCGATTCCCGTTCCCCCGGTCAGCCGGGAGCGCCTGTCTGCCCGCCGTTTCGCGGGCTTCGGCCGCGCCTGCTCCCCGCAGGCAGCGAACCACGTTGTCATTGTATCGGATTATCCCGAAAAAGTCAATTGCCGCGCCGCTGCGCCTGCGGAAAACTGTCCCGACTGC
>CACZRV010000064.1 GCA_902783725.1 uncultured Lachnospiraceae bacterium
CCGCGTGGAGATCGAGTGCACGGCGCCGAACATCCACTACGTCTGCATCGCCCATCCGGAGCTTCCGGAGGAGACGGTCATCGCGCTAACGAACGGCCATGCCCAGGCGGACATTTATTCCGAGGGTGCGGTCATCGCGTTCATGGATGCGAACCGCAACCGTTTCCTGCGCGGCATTCCGTACAAGAAGCGCCGGCTGATGCACTGCGACCGGCTTTACCAGGAGGCCTTCGACCGCTTCCCGGACAACAGCCGGATCCTGCTGCACTTAGCAGCGAAAGCCCAGGAGGAGCAGCGCTTCGACGCCACGTCCGTGGAGCTTCGCAAGAAGGCTTGCCGGGCGCTGGAGCTTCGCGAGGAGTTCCGCGAGGAGATGCTCCGGACCCTTGTATTGTACTACTATGACAACTTCCGCGACGAGCAGCTGGAGGAGTTGCTCGGACGGCTGAATTTTGCGGCGATCCCGTCGCCGCAGCGCGGGCGTATGATCGGCCTTCTGATCCTCCGCGGACAGACGGCGCAGGTGATGCAGCTGATCGAGCGCTACGGCTTTGAGGACATCGACCTTCGGCTTTTAGAGCGCTTCGTGCAGGAGCTTCCGAAGGAGCAGACCGAGGAGGCGACGCCGATCCTCAACGACATCATGCTCGAATTGTTCCGCCGCGGGCGCAGAAACGACCGCGTGCTGGACTACCTTGTGGCGAACCTGCAGGCGCGCACGCAGATCCTCTACCACGTGTGGCAGGAGGTGGACGCCGCGGGACGCAAGTCGGACAGCCTGACGGAGCGACTGCTGGCGCAGATCCTCTTCACGGAATCCTACCTTCCGTACGGCGACGCCCTGGTGCGCGCGTACGACAAGCCCACGAACGACCGCACGCTTCTGCGGGCGTACATCACCTACATGGCGTACAAGTATCTGACGGCCGACATCGAGATGGGCGAGACCACCGTGGCCATCATCCGCCGCAACGCCTACCGTGAGGAAAATGATGTCACCGTGCTGGCCCTTTTGAAGCAGTATGCGACCCAGGAGGAGCTCTCGAAGGACGAGCAGGATTTTGCGGAGTACTGGCTGCTTCGCATGGAGGCGAAGGGCAAGGTGCTGCCGGCGTTCCTGAATTTTGCAAAGTATTTTACGCTTCCGGAGAGTCTGGAGGACAAATTCCTGATCGAATACCGGACGAACCCGAAGCACCACGTGACCCTCGACTACTCGTACCGCGGCAGCGGCAAGCGCGTGCGGAAGGAATTCCCGATGCGCGACATCTGCTACGGAATTTTCGTTCGGGAGCTGGTGCTCTTTGACGGCGAGGTTGTGGACTACGTGATCAGCGACGAGTCGGACCGCGAGGGCGACGACACGGTGATCAGCGAGCGCGCGGAGCTGCACGGCGGCGACAAGCGCATCGGCAATCCGGGCAGCCGTTTCGCCCAGATCAACGACATAATCAAGGCACAGCAGGACCGCAACGCCGACAGGGCGATGGAACTGTTAAACCGCTATATCAAGAATGAATTTGCCATCTCGCAGCTGTTCCACACGGCGGAGGAGGCGCATCCGGAGAGCGAGGGCTGACGCCTTACGCGAAACCGGCAAACGGGGGATCGGGCCGATGACGGCCCGGAGAAGAAAGGAGAGAAAAAATGGACTATCGGAACAACGGAAACGGTGCACATTTCGGCAACGAGAACGACCAGACGCCGCAGGAGTACGAGCAGACCGCGGCAAATGCAATGGCGGCAACCTCGGCGATGCAGCATTCGGGCGTCGGCGTCTTCAGCAACCAGCTTGCGGAAAACTTTGAGGAAGCAACGTCGGAAAATGCCATCGGCGACCAGCGCTACAACCTCACTATCGGCGTGATGCTTCTCTACGGCTTTTTGATCAACGCCGTGCTGTGCTTCGTCTTTACGGACGGCGTGTACAAACTGATCGGGGATGCGGGAACGCTCCTCGTCGTCATCGGGTATTTTGTGCTGGTTTTCATCGGAACGTTCATCTGCTCGAAGGCAAAGAGCGCGGGCGCCTGCTTCTTCGGCTACAACCTGATCGTGCTTCCGATGGGCGTCATGATCACGCCGTTGATCCACGCCTACCAGATCGGAACCGTGCGGTACTCCTTCACGGTGCTGTGCGTCATCACCATGGTGATGATCGGTCTTGCGGTTGCGTACCAGAACTTCTTCCTCTCCATCGGAAGAACCATCATGGCATGCTTCCTGGTTGCGTTTATCGCAATGCTTGTTCTGTTCGCATTCAACATCGACGTGGGACCGTTCGACTATATCTTTGTGGGCCTTTTCAGTCTGTTCATCGGCTATGACTGGGCGGTTGCGCAGCGCGTGCCGAAGACGTCGACAAATGCCGTCCGAAGCGCCTGCATGCTCTATGTGGACATGATCAACCTGCTCATTCGCCTTCTTCGCATCCTTGGCAAGAACCGCGACTGACACTGAGAGGATAACGATAATCTATGGATCCCAGAGGAATTATCATCGGCTACGATCTGGGCGTCGAGATGACGCAGATCGCGGTCGGGAGGCTCTCGGAAGAGCCCGACAGCATCAGCATTACGAGCAGTGGGAACACCGTGATTCCCACGGTTCTTTGCGTGCGCAGCGATTCCAAAGACTGGCTGTTCGGTGAGGAGGCGGTGCGCTTTAACAACCGCGGCACGGGACACTTTGTCGGGGATTTGTTCAACAAGGGAATTCGCGGCGAGAGCGAGATCATCTACGAGATCGAGTACTCGGCGCAGGAACTTTTGGCGCGGTTTGTGCGGAAGACATTTTCCGCAGTGCGCCAGAAATATGTCAATGAGTCCATCGAGAAGGTTGTGGTCACGATGCGGACGCTCTATCCGCAGGTGACCGAGGCGGTGCTTCAGGCCATCGAGGAGACGGGCATCCGCCGCGACCGCATCGAGTTCCAGCCGTATGTCATGAGCTTCATGTACTACGCGGTGTGCCAGCGCAAGGAGTACTGGGTCAACGACGTGAGCCTGTTCGACTACAACGAGAACGGTCTGTTCTACTACCAGATGTCCACCAGCCGCAAGGGCTCGCCCACCACGGTGACCACGTACACGGCGGACCTGAGCGACCTCATGGACGCAACGATGCTTGAGAACATGCAGGAGAGCCGCATGCAGTACAGCTTCCGGCTCGTGCGCGACAAAGTCATCCAGCGGCAGATCATCTCCACGATCTACGTTACCGGCAAGGGCTTCGACGGCACCTGGCCGGACGAGATACTAAAGTCCATGACGGCCGGCCGCCACGTCTTCAAGGGGTCGAACCTCTACGCCAAGGGCGCGGCCTACTGCGGAATGTACCGCGAGGATGAGCGGTTTGCGGACTTTTTGTTCCTCTCGGACGACATGGTTCGCTCGACGATCTCCATCCGCATGTTCAAGGACAACCGCGTGGCGGACTACCCGCTGATCCGCGCGGGGGAGCGGTGGAAGACCGCGAAGGCCACCACCGTAGGAATTCTGGACGATACGGACGAAGTGTATTTTACGATCTTTAACGCGGTGCGCAAGGAGACGAAGTACTCCATCATGAACTTAAAGAACCTGCACCGCCGCGAGAACAAGACGACGCGAGTCGCCGTGAAAGTGACCTTCTTAGATCGCGACACGGCGGTTTGCACGGTGACGGACCTCGGGTTCGGACAATTCTTCCCGAGCAGTTACCGCGTGTGGGAGAAGATCATTACCCTGTAAGGGTTGGGAGCAAAGACTATGGGACGATTGATCTATTGCATCGGCGACAAAGCGAAGATCCCGTTTTACTTTCAATCGACCGGCGTGTGTGTATACACGATGGAGGAGCTGTGCTACTACCTCTACCACAACGTCGCGACGATGGAGGAGGATCTCTCGGAGAGCCAGTTGGTGCCCTGGATCCGGATGGAGCTGAACATGCCGGAGCGGGCGGACTTTCTGGCTACGCTTATGGAGCGCAAATCCGGGATCAAGGATATCGTGGTCTCGATCTTCTGCAGCACGGACTACTACAGCCAGGAGGAGATCAACCACCTGATCGGCAAGATCGACGAGTATTTCGAGCTTCTGCCCATCGAGCGGAAGAAGCGCCACGCCGCGACGATCCTTCGCTACGGCAAATGCCATGAAGCCCTTCTCGAATACCAGACCATCCTGGACGACCGGGATTTTTCGCTTCTGACGGACGAGGAGCAGGGCGCCGCGTACCACAACATCGCGGTGCTGATGGCGCAGAACGGGCAGTTCCGGAGCGCGGCGAAGAATTTTCAGACGGCGTATCAGAAGAGCGGGGACCGCGAGAGTCTGTGCCAGTATCTCTACGCCTTGAAGCTGGGCGGCATGGAGGAGGAGTTCAACCGGGAGCTGACGGTGTACTCGGCCGACACGGACGTCATCCGGCGCATCGAGAATCAGTTCTATTTCGTAGAGGAGAACCGCGAGTATTCGGCGGATTACATAAACTATCTTCATCTGATGGAGCTCAAGGACCGCGGCAGCGAAGGCGAGGAGGAATTCTGGTGGTTCTTCGACGAGACCGTGAGCCGGCTTAAGAACAGTTATCGCGACCGTTAGAAGGCGCGTATTTGGAAAATGAACCTGCGGCATATGGTGGCTGCAGACGATTCGGGAGGAATGTTGCGTTGGCGTATCACAAGGAACTTCGGAAATACGGGGGAGATATCCTGGATTCTCCGGGAATGCAGTATGAAAAGCAGCTGGTGCAGCACGGCGATGTCAGTGTGTACGACCACTCTGTCTTTGTGGCGGAGCGGTGCGTTGCATTTGCCAGACGCTGGCCGCGCAGCGTGAACATGCGGAGACTGGTTCGCGGCGCGCTGCTGCACGATTATTTTCTGTACGACTGGCACGAGGATGACGACAGCCATCGGCTTCACGGCTTCACCCACGCGGGACGGGCGCTTCGCAATGCGAAGCGGGATTTTGAGCTTTCCGCGGTGGAGGAGGACATGATCGGTTGCCACATGTTCCCGTTGAATCTGCGCGTTCCGAGAACGCGCGAGGGACGGATCCTGTGCTTCGTCGACAAGGTTTGTGCGACCTACGAGACGGTACGGGGGTTTGCGGTCGCAGCGAGAAGGAGAGTGCTCGGTCGTGGAACTCGTTGAAACCAGTTTTTTGATGTTTTGGGTGTTCAGCTTTCTGGGCTGGATCTGGGAGAGCGTGTTTTACTCCCTGGTCGATAAGCACCGCATCGTCAACCGCGGATTCATGTACGGCCCGTACATTCCGATATACGGCACCGGCGCTTTGATCGACCTTTTAATCTTGGGAAATATCACTGATATGGTGCAGCTCTTCTTCATCAGCGCAACGCTGTGCACGATGGTGGAGTACGTGACGTCGTACGCCATGGAGAAGCTGTTCAATGCCCGCTGGTGGGATTATTATGACATGCTCTGGCACTTAAACGGCCGCATCTGCATCGAGGGCTTTCTCGCCTTCGGCGGATTGTCCGTTGTCCTGGTGCAGTGGGTCAACCCCCTGACCGGCAGTCTGATCGCGATGCTCTCGCCGCTGGCGCTTCACATCGTATCGTGGACCCTGTTCGCGCTCTTCGTCGCGGACTTTGTCATGAGCGTGAAGCAGGCGGTGGACTTCGAGCAGAAGGTCCGAAAGATCGCCGAAATGTTCGTGGCCGTCAAGGAGCGCATGGCGGCGATGTACGATACCGTTGTCGTGGAGACATTCTTCCGCAAGGCCCTCGCGCTTCTTACGAAGCAGCAGAAGCGCATGCTTACCGCCTTCCCGGCGATGCGCTCCGTCTCCTACCCCGGCATCATCAAATCCATCCGCAGCGTAATGCCCGGCTTCCGTGAGAACGGCAAGGAGGATTCCGCGGAGAAAAACGAAGAACAACAATAATTGTCTGAAATCAGGATAAGGCCCGCAGGACGCGGGCCTTTTTTGAAATTTTTCGCAGCATTTTTCGAAGGGGTGTCAACCCGGATGCGGAAAATGCTGATATTGTGGGTGAAAGGGTAATGCCTTTTGGGAAAGGAGGTGCCGCGCATGGAAGACCGGCAGATTGTGGA
>CACZRV010000065.1 GCA_902783725.1 uncultured Lachnospiraceae bacterium
GGAGCAGGAGCGCATCGCCGAGGAAAAACGCCTCGAGGAGGAGCGCAAGGCCGAGGAGGAGAGACTCGCGGAGGAAGCCCGCAAGGCCGAGGAGGCGAAGAAGGCCGAGGAGGCAAAGAAGGCCGAGGAAGCGAGAATCGCAGAGGAAGCCCGCAAGGCCGAGGAAGAGAAAGCTGCAGCGGAGAAGAAGGCTGCCGAGGAGAGCAAGAGCAGCCGCTCGCGCGGAATTCTGTATGTGGTTTTAGGCATAGCCATGGTAATCGCTGCCGTGGGACTGATCCTCACTGGAATTCGCACCAGAAACCGGATTCGCAAAAAGAAGGCAAGACTTGCGCGGATGCAAAAGTCAACGCGAAGAAAAGAATAAGATTTAGCACACGATAAAACGAACAGAGGGAGACGGTTCTCCCTCTGTTTTTTTGAGAAATGTTGTGCACATAAGTTTTTGGTACCGATGGTCCCTCAAGAACCGCGAGACGAAAACTACGAAAAATAATAGTGGAATTTATCGGAGAAAGGTGATATATTATTTTCCGTATGGGCTTTTTGTTCGGAAAGGAAGGTCTCGATGCGAAATCCGCGGAAGAAGAAGCAAACCGGTGAGACGATGCGCATGCTGTTTCTGGTGACGCAGGTCGGCCTTTGCATGATCTCCGCCATCGCGGTCGGAGGGCTTCTCGGCTACGGAGCGGACCGGTTGTTCGGGACATCGCCGATCCTTTTCTTTGTCGGATTTGTCCTGGGAATCGCCGCCGGATTCCGGAGCGCGTGGATGCTGCTTCGCAAGTATGTGAAGGATCCCGCGGAGGAGCCGGAGAAGACCGAGGCGGAGAAGCTTCGCGAGGAGCAGCTTCGACAGACGGAGGAGGAATTCCGCCGCTGGAAGGAACAAAAAGGAAACAAAGACGGACGCTGACGCAAACCAGGAGATTTGGAAATGTTCGGAAGAAAGAAACTGCCCGGTCTGCGGCAGATGCTTCACGAGATGGCACAGCCGCCCGAACCGGATGACGAGCCGAAACTTCGGGATCCCGAGGACATTGACCGGGAGATCGCCGCGGAGGAAGCCGAGACGAAGGACCCGGACGAGGACCTCGTGGTCGATCCGATCGCAGAGGGCAGCGAGCGCGCCGAGGAGGAACTCCGGGAGGCGGAAGCGGTGTACCGCGATCTGATCACCGGCTGCATTTTCCTGTGTGCGGTTCTTCTGCTGGGAATGCTTGCGGCAAGGCCGGCGTTGCGGTATGCAGCGGGCGTTGTCATCGGCTGCGGAGTTGCGGTGTATCTGCTGGTCCATATGTACCGGTCCATCGGCTGGGAGCTTTCGATGGAGCCGGAGCAGGCGATGCGCTACTCGCGAAAGCGGACGGTCATCCGTTATGTAGTGGTGCTGCTTGCAGCGGTGTCCGTGATGCTCGGCCTCGGAAAGACGGCGGGCGTCGGGTGTCTTTTGGCAATTCTTACGATCAAACCGGCTGCGTATCTGCAGCCGTTTACCGCGAAGATTCGTCGGAAAATGAACCTTCGCAGATAAAGGCAGGTGATAGTTACAGTGATGGGAAGCGACATTCTTTTGGCGTTGGCCGCGCCGGGACACGGCGGGCTGCCGGAAGTGGTATCGCGAAGCAATGATGAAATCGGGACAAAGATCGGTATCAACGGTTTCGGCTATTTCGATCTGTTCGGATTCCGGTTCTGGATTACGTCGACGCACATCGCCCTGGCGGTGATCGTGCTGGCGGTGACGGTGCTGGCAATCCTGGCAAACCGGGCCATCCGCAAGGCGGACCCGTACGGAAAGCCGGGGATCGTGATGACCATCATCGAGACGGTAGTCGAATTCATCGACAACACGACCTACTCGAACATGGGCGAGAAGCACGGAGGCGCGTTCCGCAACTACATCGGAACACTTCTTCTGTTCATCTTCTTCTCGAACATCTCGGGCGTGTTCGGACTCCGGCCGCCGACCGCCGATTACGGCGTGACCTTCGGTCTGGCGATGATCACATTCTTCCTGATCCACATCAACGGTTTCAAGTACCAGAAGATGAAACATATCACGGGATTGTTCGACCCGATCCCGCTCACGCCGATCAACATCATCGGCGAGATCTCGACACCGATCTCGATGTCGTTGCGTCTCTTCGGAAACGTTTTGTGCGGTACCGTTATCATGGGACTTTTGTACAACCTTCTTCCGAAGTTTCTGCTGCTGTTCTGGCCGGGCGCGTTCCACGTGTACTTCGACCTCTTCAGCGGCGCGATCCAGGCGTATGTGTTCACCATGTTAACGATGGTGTTCATCTCGAAGAACTTCGAGGAATAACAAAGCAAAAACAACGAAAAATGATATCCATTACGGCCCGGCGGGCCGAATCAACACACAGGAGGACATCACAATGGATGGTATTTTCAACAAGGAATTTGTACAGGGCTGCTCGGCACTCGGTGCAGGCATTGCAATGATCGCAGGTATGGGCCCCGGTATCGGCCAGGGTTATGCTGCAGGTCAGGGTGCTGCTGCGGTAGGTCGCAATCCCGGCGCGAGAGGTACCGTTATGGGTACGATGATTCTCGGTCAGGCCGTTGCGGAGACCACCGGTCTGTACTCCCTCATCGTTGCAATCTTGCTGATCTTCGTAAATCCCTGGGCATAAGAAACCGGAGAGATTTGCAGTACGAAGTTCGCCGGCCCGATGACGGGTCGTCGATGAGGAGGAAACAGTGAACGGATTGGCAGTGAAATTGGCCTTTTTGGAAGCGGACTCGGAGGAGCTGAGCGGAAAGATTTTCGGTCTTGACGTGCAGATTATTTTCGATGCCGTGATTTTGGCATTGGCTGTATTTTTCCTGTTCTTCCTGCTGTCGTATTTCGTGTTCAATCCCGCGAGGGATTACCTGGAGAAGCGCCGTGAGCGCGTCGCGTCCGATCTGGCCGCGGCTGCGGAGGAGAAGCGCGAGGCGATGGAGTTCAAGGCGGAGTATGATGCCCGCCTTCGTGACGCCGACGCCGAGGTGGACCGCATCCTGAGCGAGGGCAAGCGCAAGGCAAAACGCCGCGAGGGCGAGATCATCGACGCGGCCAACGCCGAGGCATCCCGCATCATGGAGCGCACGGAACGCGAGATTGCGATGGAGAAGAGCAAGGTCAAGGACGACATCAAGAAGGAGATGGTTGCGGTTGCGACGGAGATGGCGGGACGGTTCGTCTCGGAATCCATGACCGCGTCGCGCCAGGAGCAGCTGGTGGATGACGTCCTCAAAGAAATCGGAGAGACGACATGGCAGGATCAGTGAGTAAAACTTACGGGCATGCCTTGTTTGAGCTTGCCGCGGAGCAGGGAACCGTCGATCGGTTGATGGCGGAGGCCGAAGTCGTTCGTACGGTCCTTGCGGAAAATCCCGACGTCCTCAAGCTCTATGCGCATCCGAAGGTGACGCCCGAGGAGAAGCAGGCATTTACCGAGTCGGTATTCGGCGGGCGCGTCGGCAACGACATGACGGGCTTTTTGGTTCTGGCGGTTCGAAACAGCCGCTCGAAGGAACTCCCGAAGATGCTCGACGAGATCATTCGCGAGGCGAAGGAGTACAAGGGCATCGGCTGCGTTTCGGTCAAGACGCCGGCGGAGATGCCGGCCGCACAGAGAAAGCGCCTGGAAGCCAGGCTGAGGGAGACGACGGGCTATCGCGAGCTGGAGACCGAATATACGGTGGATCCCTCGCTGATCGGCGGCATCGTCATTCGCATCGGCGACCGCGTGGTGGACGGAAGCATCCGCTCCCAGCTGGATTCCATGGCTCGCGAGCTGATGCAGGTTTCGGTGTGAGGCGGCTCGCACCGGACATGGTAACGGAATTTTAGGAAGGGAAGGTACCTACCTTTGAGTATTAAACCTGAGGAGATCAGCTCCGTCATCAAGGAGCAACTCAAGAGATACAGTACGAAACTCATGGTATCGGATGTGGGAACCGTGATTCAGGTCGCTGACGGAATCGCGCGTATCCACGGCCTGGACAATGCGATGCAGGGCGAGCTTTTGGAGTTCCCGCACGATGTCTACGGCATGGTCATGAACCTTGAGCAGGACAACGTGGGCGCCGTATTGCTCGGCGATACCGCTTTGATCCGCGAGGGCGACGTCGTTAAGACCACCGGCCGCGTTATCGAGGTTCCGGTGGGCGACTGCATGCTCGGGCGTGTCGTGAACTCGCTCGGACAGCCTATCGACGGCAAGGGGCCCATCGCGGCTACCTCGTTCCGCCAGATCGAGCGCGTTGCCAGCGGTGTTATCAGCCGTAAGAGCGTTGACACCCCGCTGCAGACCGGTATCAAGGCCATCGACTCCATGATCCCGATCGGCCGCGGCCAGCGCGAGCTGATCATCGGCGACCGTCAGACCGGTAAGACGGCCATCGCCATTGACACCATCATCAATCAGAAGAATGAAAATGTTCTCTGCATCTACGTTGCCATCGGCCAGAAGGCGTCCACGGTTGCCAACATCGTGAAGACGCTCAATGAGTACGGCGCGATGGATTACACGACGATCGTTGCGGCAACCGCCAGCGAGCTTGCACCTCTGCAGTACATCGCTCCCTACGCGGGCTGCGCAATCGGCGAGGAGTGGATGGAGAAGGGAAAGGACGTCCTGATCATCTACGACGACCTGTCGAAGCATGCGGCGGCTTACCGTACACTTTCCCTGCTTCTCAAGAGACCGCCGGGGCGTGAGGCATATCCCGGCGACGTCTTCTACCTGCACAGCCGTCTTCTGGAGCGCGCGGCTCGTCTTTCGGACAAGCTCGGCGGCGGCTCCCTCACGGCGCTTCCCATCATCGAGACGCAGGCGGGCGACGTTTCCGCATACATCCCGACCAATGTCATCTCCATCACCGACGGTCAGATCTACCTCGAGACGGAGATGTTCAACTCCGGCTTCCGTCCGGCTGTAAATGCAGGTCTCTCCGTATCGCGAGTCGGCGGTGCGGCGCAGATCAAGGCCATGAAGAAGATTGCGGGACCGATCCGTATCGAGCTCGCACAGTATCGTGAGCTGGCTGCATTTTCCCAGTTCGGTTCGGACCTCGATGCCGACACGAAGGAGAAGCTGGCACAGGGCGAGCGCATCCGCGAGGTTTTGAAGCAGCCGCAGTATCAGCCCATGGCTGTCGAGAAGCAGATCGTCATCATCTACGCGGCGACGAAGAAGTACCTCCTGGACATCCCGGTTGCGGACATCGCCGAGTACGAGCGCACGCTGTTTGAATTGATCGAAAGCAAATACCCTGAAATCTTCCAGACGATCCGCGAGCAGAAGGTTCTGACGGAGGACATCGAGCCGAAGTTGATCCTCGCGATCGGTGCGGCGAAGGAAGGGTTTGTGAAGTAATACATCTACGTCAGGAAGCATTTTCCGCGGAAAATGCATAAGGAGTGATTCTCTATGGCCTCGATGAGAGACATCAAACGGAGGACGCAGAGCATCCGGAGCAC
>CACZRV010000066.1 GCA_902783725.1 uncultured Lachnospiraceae bacterium
AAATACATATCTTATGAACGACGACGGCGTGATCGCCGTGGATGCTGCGCGGTTTGCGGAGAATAAGGCGGCCGGAGACGCCGCATACACGATCCTCACGGGCTACGGGCGACACGGTTCGGCTGCGGCGGTGCTGCCGTTAGGGCAGGATTTTGCGCCGGGCACGGGGCCGCAGATCACGTACCGGATTGCGGTTCCGAAGGACGATCATTACACGGTCCGGATGATCTTTGCACCGAGCAATCCGAAGCAGAACGGCGGCGGGGTCCGGTTCGGGTATTCCGTGGACGGCGGCGACGAGGTTGTCGTCGATCTCATTCCGCAGGGCTTCCGCAGCGGCGATTGCTTTAATCCGGCGTGGTGCCAGGGCGTGATGATCAACGCGAGGATTCATATGTTTAATGTGAAGCTTTCGGCCGGTGTTCACACGATCTCGGTGTGCGCCGTGGATTCGGAGGCGGTGTTGGAGAGAATTATTGTTTCCGCGGAGTACTTTGTTGCGGTCAACAGCTATCTCGGTCCGCAGGAAACCTATCATGAGTAAACTACAGGAGGGTGTTGTAATGAATATCAAGGGACAGTCGTTTTTGACGCTGAAGGATTTTACGCCGGCACAGATCGGGGAGTTTCTCGATATGGCGGACTGGCTTCGCACCTGCAAGAGAAACCGTGTTCACGTGTCCGGCTGCGAGGGCAAGAACATTGCATTGATCTTTGAGAAGACCAGCACGAGAACCCGCTGCTCCTTCGAGGTTGCGGCTTACGACCTCGGAATGGGCGCCACGTATCTCGACCCGAAGGCTTCCCAGATCGGCAAGAAGGAGAGCATCCAGGATACCGCGCGGGTTCTGGGGCGCATGTTTGACGGCATCGAGTACCGCGGCTTCGGCCAGGAGATCGTGGAGGATCTCGCAAAATACTCCGGCGTTCCGGTGTGGAACGGCCTGACCAACGAGTACCATCCGACCCAGATGCTCGCGGACCTTCTGACCATTCGCGATTACTTCGGTCGCCTCAAGGGCATCCGCCTTACCTACATGGGCGATGCGCGCTACAACACCGGCAATTCGCTGATGATCGCCTGCACCAAGATGGGACTGCATTTTACGTGCTGTGCGCCGAAGAAGTACTGGCCCAACACGGAATTGATCGAGATCTGCCGCGGTTATGCGGCGGAGTCGGGCGCGACGCTTACGTTCACCGAGGATGTGGTGGAGGGAACCACCGGCGCTGACGTTATTTCGACGGACGTGTGGGTTTCCATGGGCGAGCCGGACGAGATTTGGGAGGAGCGTATCCACGACCTGCTTCCGTACCGCGTGACGATGGACTGCATCAACCGCGCTTCGGAGGACGTGATCTTTTTGCACTGCCTGCCGAGCTTCCACGATCTCAACACGGAGATCGGACGTGCCATCAGCGAGCGCTTCGGCATCAGCGAGATGGAGGTTACGGACGAGGTGTTCGAGTCGAAGTACAGCAGAGTGTTCGACGAGGCGGAGAACCGCATGCACACCATCAAGGCTGTGATGTACGCGACGCTCTCGGAGGAGACCTGGCCCGGAAAATGAAGGGACTACTGCTGTAGAATATAATAACCTGACTCGGAGATGACCATGTATCAGGACAGAATCGTATTATGCGGAAGCAACGCATACGAGAAAAAATACTATTTAAATGATGATTTCCGCGGGCTGCCGCCGGAGGTGCAGAAGGAGTTGAAGATCATGTGCGTGTTGTTCACCGAGAAGGTGGGCGGCGTGCTGACTCTGGAGTTCGACGAGGACGGGGAGCTGGAGTTTCATACGTCCGCGCGCGAGGGCGACATGATGTACGACGACATCGGCAGCGGTCTGGAGATCAAAAGACTCCGCGATGAGAAGCGAGACCTTTTAGAGGCACTTGAGATGTACGTGAAGGTGTTCTTCCTCGGACTGGAGACGGAGGGTGAAGATGAGTGACAACGGCAACAATTATCTGCTGGCCATCGATGTCGGCAATACGAACCTTACGTTCGGCATTTTCCGCGGGGACGAGATCATCGGTACGTTCCGCATGACGACGAAGCTTCCACGGACGTCCGACGAGTTCGGTATCTGGATCAAAAATCTTCTGGCGGAGCGCAGTGTGACTCCCGAGCAGCTCACGGGCGTCATCGTGGCGTCGGTTGTGCCGGGCATCATGCACTCCCTAAACTCCGGCGTCATCAAATACCTGCACCACACGCCGCTGGTGGTGGGCGCGGGGATGAAGACCGGCATTCGCATCAATATGGCAAATCCTCTCGAGATGGGCGCGGACCGCGTGGTTGACGCGGTGGCGGGGTACGAGCTGTTCGGCAAGCCCGAGAAGACGCCGATCATGGTGATCGACTTCGGCACGGCGACCACGTACGACCTGGTGCTGGCGGACGGGACGCTCTCCTGCGGCATCACAAGCCCCGGCATCCGCATCTGTGCCAACGCCCTGTGGAATGAGGCGGCAAAGCTTCCCGAGATCGGCATCGAGATGCCTGCGACGATCCTTGCCACCGACACGGTGACGAGTATGCAGGCGGGCCTGATCTACGGCTGCATCGGCCAGACGGAGTACATGATCCGCAAGGTGAAGGAGGCGGCCGGTCTTGCGCAGATGAAGGTCATCGCCACGGGCGGTCTGGGACGCATCATCTCCGCCGAGACGGATATGATCGACGTGTACGATCCGGACCTCACGTTGAAGGGCCTTCAGTTGATCTACGCGAAGCAGAAGCGCTCCCGGAAATAGCCGACACATAAAAGAAGAAACAACAGCCGCTGTCCCTTTCGGGGGCCGGGCGGCTGTTTTTGTGCCCGCAGATCTTGCGAAAGAGCCGGCCGGAGCGGAAACAGTGCCAAGTAAGGGTGGCATTTTCCGAAGAAAACGTGTACAATAGGGAGCGGACACCGCGTGCGGAAAATGCGCGGCCGGAAAGTGGGGACTGCATTGAGTTTTCGTATCGGAACAATCGAAGTGGATACGCCCGTTGCACTGGGGCCGATGGCGGGGATCACCGACCTGCCGTTCCGGCGGCTGTGCAAGGAGCAGGGCGCGGGGCTTCTCTACACGGAGATGGTGAGCGCCAAGGGCATCATGTACAAAAATCCGAACTCGGCGGAGCTGATCGCAACCGAGGCGTCGGAGCGGCCCGTGGGGCTGCAGCTCTTCGGCGCCGATCCGCAGATCATGGGGGAGCAGGCGAAGGTGCTCTCGGAGCTGCCGTTTGATTTCTTCGATATCAATATGGGCTGCCCGGTGCCGAAGGTTGTGAACAACGGCGAGGGCTCCTCGCTGATGAAAAATCCGAAACTTGTATACGACATCGTGTCCGCGATGGTCAGATCCCAGCCCAAGCCGGTTACTGTCAAGATCCGCAAGGGCTTCGGCGGCACGGAGAGCGCGGCAGAGGTCGCGAAGGCCGCGGAGGATGCGGGAGCCGCCATGATCGCGGTGCACGGACGGCTTCGCGAGGAGTACTACGCGGGGCGCTCGGACTGGGGATGCATCCGGCGCGTGAAGGAGGCCGTGAAGATTCCGGTCATCGGCAGCGGCGACATCGCCTGCGCACAGGACGCGGCGGCGATGCTTCGGGAGACCGGCTGCGACGGCGTGATGATCGCACGCGCGGCCCGGGGGAACCCATGGATCTTCGCACAGTGCAAGGCATATTTGACGGACGGCACGGTGCTTCCGGCGCCGGAGGATGAGGAGCTGTGCAGCATGGTGCTTCGCCATGCGCGGATGGCCTGTGACTTCAAGGGCGAGCGCATCGCGATGAAGGAGATGCGAAGCCATGTGGCGTGGTATTTTTCGGGCAGGCGGGGGTCCGCGGGACTGCGGCGCGCCGCCAATGAGATCGCCACATATCAGGGGCTTGAGGAGCTGATCGAAGGCTGGATGGAGGACAGAAGCAGGTGAGCCGGGGCGTCCCCGGTTGTCACCGAAGGAGGGTATCGCATGAGAACTTCGAAGCGCGTGCTTCGGTACGCGAAGGAGCATTTTACGGAGGTGCAGCACACGACGCTCAACCCGGAGGGGCCGGGCGTGGTGCGCATTCATCTGGTGCCGCCGCGGCTTGAGGAGAACTCGGTGGCGGCGAGCATCGTCATTCTGAACGGGCAGTACGTGATCCCCGTGAACGTGACGTGGAGCATTCTTCTCACGGAGTTGATCCGCGAGATCAATGCCTACAGCGGGCATGAGGTGAGCGATGCGGACGTCGAGGCGATCATCAAGGCGACGTGCCGGTCGATGAAGAAGGTTTACCCGCTCATTCCGAAAGCGTGGTTCCGCCGGGATGTCTACCGGATGATGACGACGTTTCGGCAGATCGCGTACGGCGAGGACGTCACCGAGGAGATCGGCTACGTGAGCCTCGGCGATTACGCGCCGCACATGAAGGCGCCGCACCGGATGGATCTGATGGTGAGCGCCATGACAAGACGCGGAAAATGGCACTGCAACCTCCAGTGCGTGCATTGCTATGCCGCGGGGCAGGAGCAGTCCTCCGAGGAGGAGCTCTCCACCGAAACCTGGAAGAAAATCCTCGACCGCTGCCGCGAGGTCGGCATTCCGCAGGTGACATTTACCGGCGGCGAGCCCACGATGCGGGAGGACCTTCCGGAGCTTCTCTCCTACGCAAAATGGTTCATTACGCGCTTAAATACCAACGGCGTCAAGCTCTCTCCGGAGTACTGCGAGGAGCTTAAGAGATCGTCGCTTGACAGCGTTCAGATCACGTTCTACTCCGACAAGGAGGAGATTCACAATAAACTGGTGGGCGCGGAAGGCTACCGCTCCACGGTGAAGGGCCTTCGCAACGCCCTGGCTGCGGGACTCAACGTGAGCGTCAACACGCCCCTGTGCACCGAGAACCGCGACTACCTGAGCACCCTTGCGTTCCTCCACGAGGAGGGCGTTTTGTACGTGACATGCTCCGGCCTGATCACCACGGGAAATGCAGCCAAAGAGTCCTCCGTGAACCTGCAGCTGACCAACGCGGAGATCCGCGGGATCCTCCGCGATGCCGTGGAGTACTGCGGCAAGCACGGCATGGAGATCAGCTTCACGTCCCCCGGCTGGGTGGACGATGACTTCTGCAAGGAGCTCGGCATCAACACGCCGAACTGCGGCGCTTGCTTAAGCAACATGGCCATCACCCCCGGCGGCAATGTCGTTCCGTGCCAGAGCTGGCTCTCGGAAAAGCCCCTGGGCAACTTCCTTTCGGACGACTGGTCGGATATCTGGGACGGCGCGGTGTGCGCCGAGCGCAGAAAATACTCTGCGTCGATGCGGTGTGAATGCCCGCTTCGGATCGCGAGAGAGGAGGCGTGCCATGAGAACTGAGAGAGTGCGCCGGAAAACCGGCATCCTGTTCGCGGCGGCAGCGGTCGCAGCGGTCATCCTTGCTGCGGTCCTTCTGTTCGGCACAAAAAACCGTGCGGCGGCCAAGGGGGACCTCGACGAGATCCTCAACTACACGATCACCATAGACGTCAACGAGGACGCAACCCTGACGATGCTCTACCATATAGAATGGAAGGTTCTCGACTCCACTTCCGAGGGACCTCTGGAGTGGGTACACATCGGCGTCGGGAACAAGCATTTTACGAAACTGACGAAGCTGACGAGCAACATCAAAACGATTTCCAAATACCAGACAAGCAGCGTGCGCGTCGACTTCGACCGGAAATACAAAGCCGGCGAGGTTGTGGTGTTTGAGTTCTCGCTTGTGCAGGATTACATGTATCAGATGGATCTGCTCACGGAGGGCGAGACCGTCTACGAATTCACCCCGGGATGGTTCGACGACTGCAAGGTCGACGAGCTGATCATCCGCTGGAACAGCGACAGGGTCGAGTCCTGGTCGCCCGCCTGCGAGGTGGAGAGCGACGGTTATCTGAAGTGGACCACAAGCCTTAAGAAGGGCGGAAGATACAAGATTGACGTGACCTATAAAAACACTGCCTTCGCCTTTAACGCGAACAAGACGATCGAGCGTTTCTCGGGGAACAACGGCTCTTCGAATCCGGCGAAGGGAGTCGTGATCTTCGTGGTCTGCCTTATCGGATTCCTCTTCGTGGTCTCCATGACCTGCGTGAAGAATTACTCCAGCGGGGCAAACTTCGGAGGGACGACGGAGCGGAAGATCGTGCGGACCCGCATCGAGTATTATCCGTCCTGTCCGGCCTGCGGAGCGCCGCGCCCGGAGGGCAAGGACAACTGCGAATACTGCGGCCGTAGCTTTATCAAGAGTGAGGAGAAGATCGAGGAGAAGGACATCCCGGCGGAGGAGAAGGAGCTTCGCGCGAAGAAGTCCGACGGTCTGTACCGCTACACCTCCTCACCGAACACTTACATCCGCGTGAACGTCATCAACGTTCCCAGGCCCCGCTCCTCGGGCAGTTCCCATCGCTCCGGCGGCGGTGGCTGCGCCCACAGTTCCTGTGCCTGTGCCTGCGCGTGTGCATGCGCCTGCGCCGGTGGCGGAAGAGCAGGCTGCTCGACCAAGGACTTCTATCATACGAACGTCACGCTGCGTGCGATCCGGAAGCATACGAAGCAGTAGCGGTAATGCGGCTTTTGCGGGTTTGCCGGGAAACGGCCGAAAACCCGCAAAAGTATCGGGAAAAACGCGAAAAATTTTCTTGACATTCGACGAATGCTTTACTATAATCTAACTTGCGCTTTTGGGCACCTTTGTTTGTGTGCCCGAAAATCGCAAGTTTTTTCTTGCAGATTATCTGCAGTATGCAACCACACATTTTCTGTATCACAGAAGAACAATCTGAACAGGAGGTAATAGGATGCCTACATTTAACCAGTTAGTACGCAAGGGACGTGAGGTTACGGCCAGCAAGTCTACGGCACCCGCTCTTCAGAAGGGTTTCAACGCTCTTAAGAAGAAGACGACGGATGCTTCTGCTCCTCAGAAGAGAGGCGTTTGCACGGCAGTTCGTACCACGACCCCTAAGAAGCCGAACTCGGCTCTTCGTAAGATTGCCAGAGTACGTCTCAGTAACGGTATGGAGGTTACGAGCTACATCCCCGGTGAGGGACATAACCTTCAGGAGCACAGCGTTGTGCTTATCCGCGGCGGTCGTGTAAAGGACCTTCCCGGTACCCGTTATCATATCATCCGCGGTACGCTGGATACGGCCGGTGTT
>CACZRV010000067.1 GCA_902783725.1 uncultured Lachnospiraceae bacterium
AAGCGAAGATTTCGACCGCCTTGCGGAAATCTTCCGCAATCCGTCCCTTCAGATGGTGACCTTCACCATCACCGAGAAGGGATACTCTCTTTGGAATCCGGACGGATCCTACAACCGCGCGGCGGCGGAGGATTTTGCGTCGAGAGGATTAAAGCCGCAGACGGCCATGGGAAAGGTGACGGCGCTTCTTTGGGAGCGGTTTCTTGCAGGCGGCGCGCCGGTTACCATGTCCAGCATGGACAACTGCTCGCACAACGGCGACAAGCTCGCAAAGGCCGTGTTTACGTACGCACGTGAGTGGTGCCGCCAGGGCCTTGTGAACGGCGAGTTCGTGGCATGGCTCGAGAGAAGCGGGAAGGTTACGTTCCCCTGGAGCATGATCGACAAGATCACCCCCAGACCCGATGCGAAGGTGCAGGAAATGCTGGCCGCGGACGGGTTTGAGGACAACAATATCATCGTGACGGGCTTCCGCACCTACACGGCGCCCTTCGTCAACGCGGAGGAGACCGAGTACCTTGTTGTGGAGGATTCGTTCCCGAACGGAAGACCGAAGCTGGAGTGCGGCGGCGTGCTGTACACCGACCGCGAGACCGTAGACAAGGTCGAGAAGATGAAGGTCTGCACGTGCTTGAACCCGCTTCACACGGCACTCGCCGTCTACGGCTGCATGCTCGGGTACACATTGATCTCGGAGGAGATGAAGGATCCGCAGCTCAGTAAGCTTGTGACCCGCATGGGCTACGAGGAGGCGATGCCGGTGGTAGTGGATCCCGGCATTCTGAAGCCGTCGGAATTCATCGGTGCGGTGCTTACGAAGCGTCTGCCGAATCCGTTCATGCCCGATGCGCCGCAGCGCATTGCGACCGACACGTCGCAGAAGCTGCCCATCCGCTTCGGAGAGACGTTAAAGGCGTACAAGGAGCGCGGGCTTGATATCACGAAGCTTACGCTGATCCCGCTGGTTTTAGCGGGCTATGCGCGCTACCTGCGCGGCCTTGACGATAACGGCAATGCCTTCGAGCAGAGCCCCGACCCGCTGTTGGCAGAGCTCTCGGAGATCGTGAGCGGGCTGTCGCTTTCGGGCGAGAATGACTGGTCCTGCCTTGCGAAGCTGTTCGCAAGAAGCGATGTCTTCGGCGTGGATCTCTACGAGATCGGCGTGGGAGAGCTTGCGGAGTCTCTTGCGAAGGAGCTCTTCGCCGGCACCGGCGCGGTTCGCAGGACCCTCGAAAAATATGTGGGATAACCGTTTGACGGAATACGGTATGTGATCGGGCGGCATTTTCCGATGTCGCCTGCGGGGAGGAAGGATGAAGACAGGGATTATCGTCAGCGTTGTCATTGTACTTTTGGTGGTACTCGGCATCGTGGACAGAATTCGGAAGAACAAGGAATTGCGGGCACGGCTTAACGCTGAGTTTACGGGCCCTGTGAGAAGCACTATGAGCACGAAGCGCTACGAGTCCCTCGGGGCGTACCGTGACTCGCTGCTTTCACGCACCTACGACATCGACGCCATCACCTGGAACGACCTGGAGATGGACCGGGTGTTCAAGGAGTTAAACCGCACCCAGAGCGCCGTCGGCGAAGAGTATCTCTTTGCCGCGTTGTTCCGGCCGGAGTGCGACGAGGTCGAACTGTTAAGGCGCGAGCGGCTCATGACCTTGTTTGCCGAAAATCCCGAACTTCGTCTGGAGATGCAGACGTCCCTGGCGCGCCTGGGGAAAATGCGCAATGTCTCGCTGTATCAATACCTCACGAGCTTTGAGGGAGTGAAGTCAGACGGCTATTTCCGGCATCTTCTTCCCGGACTCGGTTACATTGCAGCCGTGGTGCTCGGAGCGCTTTCCTACGTGACGCCGTGCCTTTTGGTAGCGGTGGCTGCTGTCGGATACAGTATCGTCTCGTACTACAGGAGAAAGAGCGAGATCGAGCCGTACTTGAAGGCGATGATGTTTGTCAGCAGCTGGATCGGAGAGATCGAGCGCATGAGCAAACTCTCCGCCGCAAAGGGCACGCAGCTCGGCGACGAGCTGGAGGTCATGGGCGAGACGGCGAAGGGATTTGCCTCGTTCCGAAGAGGCTCCTCGATCCTAGGCGGCAACGAGCCCGTGGGCGATGTCGCCCAGATGATCCTCGATTACGTGCGGATGTTAACCCACGTCGATCTGATCAAATTCAACCGCATGCTGTCGGTGATCCGCGGAAAGAAGTCCGATCTGGAGAGACTTTTCGAGGATACCGGCCGCATCGATATGACCATTGCCATCGCATCGTTCCGCGCCTCGCGGAGCGGATGGTGCATACCGAAGCTTTCCTTCGATCCGGTGCCGCTTTCCTTTGCGAATCTGTGCCACCCGATGATCGAAAAGCCGGTGCCGAACTCCCTGACAACGGACGGAAGCGTCCTGCTTACCGGCAGCAACGCCTCCGGCAAATCCACCTTCCTAAAGACGGTGGCCATCAATGCGCTCTTGGCGCAGACGATCCACACGGTGGTGGGAGAGTCCTACGAGGGGCAGTACTACCGCATCTTTTCCTCCATGGCGCTTCGCGACGACCTGGCAGCCAAGGAGAGCTACTATATCGTGGAGATCCGGTCCTTAAAGCGCATCCTGGATGCGGCGGAGGACGGAGATCCGGTGTTGTGCTTCGTCGACGAGGTGCTGCGCGGAACCAACACGGCCGAGCGCATCGCCGCTTCCGGCCAGATCCTGCGGTTCTTAGCCAAGCGCGGCGTCATGTGCTTTGCGGCGACGCATGATCTGGAGCTTACGGACATCCTAAAGGACTGCTACGATATGCGGCATTTCAGCGAGACGGTGACGGAGGATACCGTGACGTTTGACTATCTCCTCAAGGAGGGGAAAGCGACGTCCCGGAACGCGATCCTGCTTCTTCGCATGTTCGGCTATCCCGAGGAGATCGTGGATGCCGCGGACCGTGAGGCGGTTGCGTTTCTTTCCAGGTGATATCACATCCGCCTGCTGCGAGGGCGGATTTTACACAGGAGGCAAATCATGGCTCAGGTGACGATCTTTACGGACGGTGCGGCGCGCGGGAACCCGAACGGGCCCGGCGGCTACGGCGCATTGCTGCGCTACACGGACGACTCCGGCAAGGTGTTTGAGCGGGAGTACTCGGCAGGCTACGCCGTGACGACGAACAACCGCATGGAGCTGATGGCGGCCATCGTCGCTTTGGAGAAGCTCCGCATGCCCTGCAAGGTGACGCTGTACTCGGATTCGAAGTACCTGACCGATGCCTACAACGAGGGCTGGGTGTTCTACTGGAAGGACCACGGCTACCGCAACAAGGGCGGCGACCCGGTCAAGAACGTGGAGCTGTGGAAGCGTCTTGTGGAGCAGACCGACCGCCACGACGTCACCTTCGAGTGGGTGAAGGGACACGCGGGTCACACGGAAAATGAGCGCTGCGACGAGCTTGCGACCTCTGCCGCGGACGGCGAAAATCTGCTGCTGGACGACGGCGGCGATCTCCGGGAGGAGATTCCCGCACCGAAGACGGCGGCCGGTACAGCACAGAGTGCTGCGGGCGGCGCGGATACCGCGGACGGCGGTTTCTGGGCGGCCAACACGGGGAGGATCAACGACGCGCTGGCGGGTCGTGCCTCCAAGGAGGATCTGTCGGTTTTACTGGAGGAGCTGCAGGCCCAGATCGATCGGGAGATGGAGCTCTCCGAACAGCTGGAGGAGCTGTTATATCGGGAGTGATGTCCCGACGGTGTGTATAACAATATCCCTTCGGAATGAAATTTCACGGAAAGGGTTGTAACGGTCATGAAGAAAGAAAAACTATCCCCGATGATGGAACACTATCTGGAGATTAAGAAACAATATCCGGATTGCTTTTTGTTTTATCGACTCGGGGATTTTTACGAGATGTTCTTCGACGATGCGGTAAATGCTTCGCGGGAGCTTGAACTGACCCTCACGGGCCGCGACTGCGGCCTTGCGGAGCGCGCGCCGATGTGCGGCGTGCCGCACCATGCGGTGGAGGAGTACATCAGCCGCCTCGTGGAGAAGGGGTACCGCGTTGCCGTGTGCGACCAGCTCGAGGATCCGAAGGAAGCCAAGGGCATGGTGAAGCGCGGCGTAACCAGAATCGTCACGCCGGGCACCAACGTATTCGCAGACAACATCGATGAGAAGAAAAATGTGTATCTCATGGGCGCGTTGTGGATGGACGGTGTCTTCGGCGTTGCCACCGTGGACGTCTCCACCGGCGATTTCTTCGTAACGGAGGTAAACACCGCCAGAAAATGCTCCGACGAGATTATCCGTCATGCACCCGCGGAGCTTCTGTGCAACCCCGAGTTCCAGATTTCCGGCGTGGATCTGGAGGAACTGAAGGCCCGCACCGGCGTGACCGTCACGGTCATCTCGGGACAGGCGTACGAGGCGGAGGTGTGCGAGCGCCTGTTGCTTTCGCATTTTAAGGCGGGAAGCCGACATGTCCTGGGTTTAGGAAGCATGGAGACCGGCTGCGTGACAGCGGGAACGGTCCTTGCGTACCTCTATCAGACCCAGATGACCGAGCTTTCCCACATCACGCGGATTCAGCCCTATTCCTCGGGCGATTACATGATCCTCGACACGGCGACGAGAAGAAACTTAGAGCTCACGGAGACCATGCGCGAGAAGAAAAAGCGCGGGTCCCTTCTGTGGGTCATTGATAAGACAAAGACAGCCATGGGCGCGAGACTTCTGCGCACCTTCGTGGAGCAGCCGCTCATCAACCGCGACGGTATTTTGGCGCGACAGGCGGCCATCGCGGAGATGAACGAAAACCTCATGATCCGGGAGGAGCTTCGCGAGTATTTAAACTCCATCTACGATCTGGAGCGGCTTGTGTGCCGCGTGAGCTACCGCAGCGCAAACCCCAGGGACCTCAGGGCATTTGCCCAGTCGCTTTCGATGCTGCCGCACATCCGAAGACTCTTGACGGATTTTAAGAGCAAGCTCATCGTCGGTGAACTTGCGGATCTCGATCCTTTGGAGGATCTCGAGGAGAAGATCGACACCGCCATCAAGCCGGACCCGCCCTTTACGGTCCGCGAGGGCGGTATGATCCGGGACGGCTTCAACGAGGAGGTCGACCGGCTTCGGGCGGCCAAAACCCAGGGAAAGCAGTGGCTCGCGGAGCTTGAGGCCAGGGAGCGGGACCGCACCGGGATCAAGAATCTGCGGATCAAATACAACAATGTGTTCGGGTACTTTCTGGAGGTTACGAACTCCTTTAAGGAGCTCGTGCCGGAGGAGTGGACGAGAAAGCAGACGCTCTCGGGCGCCGAGCGCTACACGACGCCGGAATTGAAGGAGCTCGAGGACACGATCGTCAATGCGGAGGACCGCCTCTACGCCCTTGAGTACCGCATTTTCACGGACGTACGCGATGCGGTTGCCGCGGAGATCACGCGCATCCAGAAGACCGCGAAGGCGGTGGCCGTGCTGGATGCCGTCGCATCCCTTGCGTATGTTGCGGAGCACAACCATTACGTGTGCCCGTCCATCAACAAACAGGGGAAGATCCACATTGTCGACGGGCGTCATCCGGTGGTGGAACAGCTGCTGCCGGGCGGCACATTTGTCGCAAACAATACGACCTTAGACGGCGACGACAACCGGGTGGCGATCATCACCGGACCGAACATGGCCGGCAAATCCACCTACATGCGCCAGTGCGCGTTGATCGTTCTGCTGGCGCAGATCGGTTCCTACGTACCTGCGAAGGAGGCGGACATCGGTATCGTCGACCGCATCTTTACCCGCGTGGGCGCATCGGATGACTTAAGCACCGGCCAGTCCACGTTCATGGTGGAGATGAACGAGGTCGCCAACATCTTAAAGAACGCCACCAAGCGGAGCCTTCTGATCCTCGATGAGATCGGCCGGGGCACCTCAACTTTCGACGGACTTGCCATCGCATGGGCCGTGATCGAGCATGTGGCAAACCGCAAGATCATCGGCGCGAAGACGCTGTTTGCGACCCACTATCACGAGCTCACGGAGCTCGAGGGCAAGCTGGGCGGCGTCTGCAACTACTGCATCGCCGTGAAGGAGCAGGGCGATTCCATCGTCTTCCTTCGGAAAATCGTACGCGGCGGTGCCGACAAATCCTACGGTATCCAGGTGGCACGCCTTGCGGGTGTGCCGGAGGAGGTTCTCAAGCGCGCCCAGGAGCTCGTGGAGCAGCTGACGCAAAATGACCTTGCGGAGCGCACGAGAGAGATCTTCCGCGACGCGGTGGTGCCGAATGCGGACGAGTCGTGGGTGCCCAGACACAAGGATGCGGCGCCGAACCAGATCTCGATGTTCGGAAACGCAGCGTACGCCGAGATCGCGGAGAAGATCCGCGAGCTGGACCTCGCAAGCGTCACGCCCATCGACGCGCTGAACCTTTTGTACAAACTGCAGGACGAGATCAACCACGCGGGCTGAGTCCCGGGTGTTGAACAAATAGAAAATGGGGGGAAATCACAATGCTGGAGGTAAAAGACCTGTGTAAGACGTACCGTTCCCGTGACGGCGTCGTCGTGGAAGCCACGAAAAACATCAGCCTGCGATTCCCGGAGAGAGGCATGGTCTTCATTCTGGGACGCTCGGGAAGCGGCAAATCCACTCTGTTACATTTGCTTGGCGGTCTGGACCGCTACGATTCCGGGGATATCATCATCCACGGAACGTCCACGAAGGATTTTTCGAATGCGATGATGGATTCGTATCGAAACACCTACGTGGGTTTCATTTTTCAGGATTACAATGTTCTACCGGAGTTCAATGTGGGTGCGAACATCGCGCTTGCGCTGGAGCTTCAGGGGAAGCGGGCCACGAACGAGCGTATCAACGAGCTGCTCGCGGAGGTGGGCCTCGAAAACTATGCAAAGCGCAGACCCAATGAGCTCTCGGGAGGCCAGCTGCAGCGCGTGGCCATCGCCCGTGCGCTCATCAAGGATCCGGATATCATCCTTGCGGACGAGCCCACCGGTGCTTTGGACAGCACCACCGGCCGCGACGTGTTCGAGACGCTTAAAAAGCTCTCAAAGCGGAAGCTCGTGATCATCGTTTCCCACGACCGCGATTACTCGGAGCAGTATGCGGACCGCATTATCGAGCTGGCGGACGGCTGCGTGATCTCCGATGAGGAGCTAAAGCCTCTGTCGGAGCTTTCCGATGTGACGGGGACGGTGTTCCGCCCCGAGGACGGTATCACCGTGGAGCGGGACGGCCTTATGGTCGATGCCGGCTACGTGCTCACGGACGAGGACCGGGAGAAGATCAACCGCTACCTCGAGCTGCAGAAGGACGGCAATGTGCTGCTTACGGACGGCTCTTTAGTGACGCCGAAGAAGGAGCGGTTCTTTGCGACAGACGAAAATGCCATCGTATCCGAGGGGAAGACGTTTTCGCTGATCAAGTCGAAGCTGCCGTGGAAGCGCAGTTTCGGCATCGGTGTGAATTCCATCCGGCACAGAAAGCTCGGTCTGTTCTTTACGGTTCTGTTGTCGGTGGCAGCGCTTACCTTGTTTGCAATCGCAGATACCTTCGCAGCGTTTGACCACAATACGTGTGCCACGGATTCCCTGAACCGCTCGGGACGCAAGTTCCTTGCACTGCAGAAGCAGCCGACGCGATGGGAGGATTACGAGAGCTTTGACTACCTGATCTCCGATGAGGAGATTGCAAAGATCGAAAAGGATACGGGCGTGGAGTTTGTTCCTGCCTACGGCGGCCTCGGAATCTGGTTCGTCGATAAGAACATGAGCGATGACAGGATGGAGGGCATGCTGTACCCGAGGTTCAGCATCGGTACCATCGAGGTCGACGATCATATGATGTCCGCCCTCGGCGCGACCCTTGTCAAGGGCCGGCTGCCGGTTTCGGAAAATGAGATCTGCGTTTCCTCGCTGGCTGCGGACAGTATCCTTCGATACAACTCGAATTTTGCGAATAAGACCTACGATGATATTCTGGAGAGCTTCAGCGGCAAATCCTTCCGCTACTTCGACACGGATCTTGTGATCGTCGGTATCATCGATATCCCGGTGGACGTTGCGCACTACATGGAGCTGTTCGATGAAACCAAACAGAAGAGCGAAGCGGAGATGTTCGCCGATCAGATCGCCATGCAGCTGTGTCAGACGGAGTGTGCATACGGCCTCCCGGCGGTGGTTTTCTGTGCTCCGGGATACGGCGAGTATGTGGCAATGAACGGATCGCCTTCGGTGACGCTCCCGGAAACGCAGATAATCCGCGCATACGCAAAAGACGACGATGACACGGTGCTGGCCGGGTTCAACGCTGCGGTTCCGGTCTCGATGCTGAATGCATCCGAGATCGTATCCTTGAAAACCACGGAGGCCCTTCTTGCGGATGAGAGCGTTCTTTTGCTCTCCGAGTCGGAGGTTATGAACCTTCTTTACGATTATCTGCCGCGCACCGAGGACAGCTCGCCCTACGACTGGCAGCAGAATACGCCGGCGGAGGAAAGGCGCGAGGAGTATGCGAGACTGTTGACCGTCTTCGGCGCCGATTTTGCATTTTCCGACGAGGAGGGAAATACATACAAGCTCGGAGGAATTGTCGTTCCGGATGACAATTCGGCTATGTGGAAACGCTCCAACCCTTACGTTGCGATCTCCGACAAAAAATACCAGACACTGCGGGATGCCATGGAGAAGGGCTACAGCTCGCTGTATGCGAAGCTTCCCTCGGACAATGCGACGCTCCGCAGGCTTGTGGACTTCATGTATGAGGATCATGACGGGACGTCATACGATCCTTCCGCGTATGAGTTGCTCACGGTGGACATGGTCAGCCAGATCGCGGATACGGCGAAGCCGGTTCTTCGGTGGATCGGTATCGTGCTGGCTGCATTTTCCGCGGTGTTGTTCGCCGTGTTCATTGCGAACAGCATTCTGCACAAGAAGCAGGAGATCGGCGTTCTCCGGGCGCTGGGCGCGAGAAGTCTGGACGTGTACCGCATTTTCCTCTGTGAGACCGCGGTGATCGCGTTTGTGAACGGTCTGCTTGCCACGTTGCTGGCGCGCGCGATCGTCAACTCCGTCAACAACGGGGCGGCGCGGAGTTACTATACGAAAAATCTGGAGTTGCTGCACTTCGGCGTACGGCAGACGGCCGTCACCTTCGGAATTGCGGCGCTGGTGGCGATCATTGCCACGTTCCTTCCGGTGTGGGGCATTGCGAGAAGGAAGCCGATCGATGTCATTCGCGGCAGATAGGGGGAGATTACAATGTTAGAGGTATTGCATTTAAAGAAAACATACAAACCGAAAAAAGGCCTTGCGGTGGCGGCTGTAAAGGACGTGTCCATCCGTTTCCCGGAGAAGGGAATGGTCTTTCTTTTAGGCAAATCCGGTTCCGGTAAGTCGACTCTGTTGAATCTGATCGGCGGACTGGACCGCTACGACGACGGCGACATCATCCTGGACGGAGTTTCCACGAAGAAGTTTTCCCAGTCGGATTTCGACTCGTACCGCAACGCCTGCGTCGGCTTTATCTTTCAGGAGTACAACGTGCTTCCGGAGTTTACGGTGGGCGTGAACATTGCGCTTGCCATCGAGCTGCAGGGCCGCAGGGCTTCCTCGGAGGAGATTTCCGAGATTCTCGAGGAGGTCGATCTGGCAAATTACGGCAACCGCCGCCCGAACGAGCTCTCCGGCGGTCAGCTGCAGCGCGTCGCCATCGCGCGTGCGTTGGTGAAAAATCCGAAGATGATCCTTGCGGACGAGCCTACCGGCGCTCTGGACAGCAAGACCGGCCGGGCGGTGTTCGAGCTTCTTAAGAAGCTCTCGGAGACGAAGCTTGTCATCATCGTTTCCCATGACCGGGAGTATTCGGAGCAGTTTGCCGACCGCATCATCGAACTGGCGGACGGCTGCGTCATTTCCGATGTGGAGAGAACCGCGGTCACCGAGGTGGAGAAGAAACCGGTGATCGCCAACGGCACCTGCAAGGTCCCGGGCGGTTACGAGCTGACCGAGGCGGACCGGGAGATGATCAACCGCTACCTTGCGGAACACGCGGAGGAGAAGCTTAAGATCCGTGTGGATGACAACCTCACGCGGGGTTTTTCCTTCACGCCCACCGAGGAGGACAGCTACGAGTACGGGGAGCAGACGTTTACGAAGACGAAGTCGAGACTTCCCATGTCGAGAGCCTTCCGGATCGGCGTGTCGAGCTTAAAGAGCAAGAAGGTCAAGCTGTTTTTCACGCTTTTGATGTCCACCATCGCATTTTGTCTGTTCGGTTTTGCATCGACACTGGCGGATTACAACTACGAGAAGACCGTCAGCAAGGTTTTCATCGAAAACGATGTGAAGGCGGTATACACGGAGTTTGAGTGGTACCGGATCTATGACATTTCCACCGGAGAGGGCGATTTTTCGACAGCTTCCGGTATGAAATGCTCCGGCGAGGAGATGGCGCAGCTCATCGCGCAAAAGGGTGCCACGGTGTACCCGGTACGGAATCTCGGGAGTATTTCCATCGATTATATGGGCGGAATGGAGTTCGCCAATGCCGACGGCCTGCTGTCGGATTCGGTGACCGGTTCGTCACGGTTTTTAGAGATCTCGGCCGACATGCTTCCCGCATTTAACGCGGAGCTGGTGCTCGGGGAGCTTCCCGACGGCAGCAGGGACGAGATCGCCATCAGCAAGGTCACCTACGAGATGTACCGCAATTCGGCGCTTCTTTCGGGAACGAAAATTCCGAAGATGTCCGACATGATCGGAAAGACCTACGTGCTTTCCAACGGGACGAAGGTTACCGTCAGCGGTATCATCGACACAAAACTCGATTACATGGAGGTCATGTCCAGAATCATTTCCCTGGTCGGTGAGAACGGAAACTCCGATCGAAGAGGCAACGGACTTGATCTCAATTATGCCCGCGCCGCGCTTGCCGCATCCGATTTCGTGTACGATATGCAGAGCAATCTCGCGTCGTGTATTCTTGTCGGAAAGGGCTTTATCGACCGGCAGAAAGAGCGTTTCCTGGTGAATCGCCAGGATACGTTTTCTATGGATTTCGGAAGCGCAGGCGCCCATTATGCCGCGTCCAATGTGTATTATCTGAACTACGGAGATATCGCGTCGGAGAAGGAGTTCACAACGATTTCCTGTGCTCCGGATACGTTTGCGGAGGCGGACGGAGTCTCTTGTGTTGTGAACCGCAGACTCCTTGAGGCAGCACTCCGGGGCACGCTTTGTGCCGATAACCGCCGGTTCCTGGGGATCGAAAAAGCGGCATATGAGGAGTATAACAAAGGCGCGATCATGGACGGCGGAACCCTGATGGACCTTCCGGAGGATCTGACGCCGCCGGAGTCGTACCAGTTGCAGCCGAAGCTTGCCGCGGTCGACACCAGGCTTAACAATGCGTACCTGGGCAGCTTGAGCGATCAGGAGATCGCCGCGCTGGTTGCGAGAATACAGTCGTACGCCCCGCTATATATCACCAGATCGGATGCCTTTTATGAGGGAATCGAAAATTCATCCCTGAAGCTCTGCGTAAAGTCGATGATCGTGCAGACCGGCGGGATGAAGGCTTTGGATGAGGAGGACCGGGAGTACGATGAAAGGAGACAGGATGCGATCCTTTTAGCGGCGCCGGAGGTGCTCGCCGGGTTTATCGGCAAGATCGACGCCTGCTATTGCGGCGCGATGGTCATCCTTCCGACGGACCGGCAGGAGATGCGCGACTTCATCAAATTTACCTACGAGGGCGTGCCGCAGAAGTACCGGTTCCAGATCATCACCAAATACACCGTCGAACTTGACGGCGCGGACCTTGTCATGAGCGTGCTTCACAAGGCGTTATTGGTGGTCGGAATCGTGTTCGCCGTGTTTGCCGCGTTGATGCTCACCAGCTTTATCGCCACGAGTATCGCGTACAAGCGGCAGGAGGTCGGTATCCTTCGGGCCATCGGTTCCCGCGGCGGCGATGTGTTCCGCATTTTCTGTTCGGAGAGCGCGGTGATCGCCATGTTCTGTTTTATTCTGGCAACCCTGATCACGGGCCTTTTGACATCGTTGATCAACAGCTATCTGGTGGAGTTCTGGCATGTGAGCCTGATGGAGTTCGGCCTTCGCCAGGTGCTGCTTATCTTTGCGGTGACCTTTGTGACGGCGTTTGTCGCCACCTTCCTGCCGGTATGGCACTTCTCGCGCAAGCGTCCCATCGACGCGATCCGCGGGCGCTAGAAGGCGGGCGGGAAACACAGTGTTTGCGTATTTAATTAACTTATTGGGATTTGGAAATCGTTTGGGAAAATGAATCGGAAAAATGTTACGCCAAAAGGAGATTCCGTATGAGGAAACCGTATCTTGTACATTTCGGGCCGGCGGCCTGTGCCGTGGACCTCTGCGACGGAAGCGAGCGGGGCGAGTACGTCAACCAGGACTATGTCCTGACGAAGCTCGGTCGGCCGCACCGCGCGATCAATCTGATGTATTGTTATTATCCGAACGATGAGGGGTGGCCCCTGCGGGCGAGTGTTGCGCATGCCCACGACGCGAGCTTCGCATGGGACTACCCGTACGATGATTATTTTCCGTATACCGGCGGCCTCGGCGGCGACCGCGAGGGCCCGGTGTTCGCGCAGATGCGCGATATCCGCCGGCACGGGCAGGACGTGTGCCTGACCATCACCATGGATCCGTTTTTGTCAGATGAGCACATTGCGGCCGTGGCGCGAGACCTTCGTACCTTCGGCCGGGTGACGGTGCGCATCAACCACGAGGCCACCGGCACGTGGTTTTCATTCAACCGCCGGGCGAGCTACGAGGAGGTTGCTGCATTTTTCGTGCGCGCCTGCGGCGTGTTCCACAAGGAGGCGCCGAACTGTAAGATCGTTCTCTGCCTGGACGGCTGCAAGGAGCTCTCGGAGCGGAAAATGCTCATGGAGGACATCTTTACGGAAGCCGCAAAGGCCGCGGACATCGTGTCCGTCGACCGGTATCTGGCGCTTCACTGGGGATGGCCCAACGACGTGTGCGAGGACGGCAGAAGCGCCGCGGACTACGACACGGACGACATCTACAAGCTTGCAAAGAAGAGCTACCGCCGCTACGTGCTCATGAACGACGGCGTCAAAAAGCCCATGGTCATGTCCGAGCTGAATGCGGACGGAGATGTGACGGGGCCGTACTACCAGGCGGAGAAGGTGAAGCGCTTCTGTGACCTCGTAAAGAGCGACCGGGAGCACTGGCTCTCGGGATTCACGATGTATCAGTTCCGCGACCGCGGGCGGCTGGGCCTCGAGATCGAGGACCCGAACAATGCCGACAACGGCATTGAGCAGCCGGTTTTATCGGTGTACCGCGATATCATCCGCGATCCGTTCTTCTCGCCCTCCCGCAAAAAAGGGAAGGCGGCGAAATTGCCGATCACGCTTCGCTACGGCGGGGCGGAGGACTGCGAGGGCGTGTGCATTCCGATGGAACTGGAGGGCGCGCCGGTCTTCTTTGAGAGCTATTTTGACGGGGAGCTTGCGGATCTTAATCTGATGCTGGAAGTCAACGGACGGTGGTTCTACAAGGCGCCGGGAGTGCGTTGTGTGGATCTGTCCGGTGCATTTTTCGACCGCTCCTTTGCGGGCGGAGAGCTTACGGTCACGATCATCGCGCCGCCGGCGACGGGCGAGAACGACGAATCCCGTGCCGTGCCCGGAGCGCCGGATACGTGGATGACCGACTGTGTCACGGTGCTGCCTGAGCTGCCGCGGTTCCGGGTGCGCTATGCGCCGATCCTTAACGCGATCCGGGGCAAGTGCTAGGGATGGATGCAGGACAATCGATTTGTACGATTTTCCAAGGGCAGAGCCGGTACATTTTTCGTGCCTTCACCCGGAAAATGTGCTATACTTGCATCGGCAAATATGTGAAGTACCCTGCGGAACGTTTTGCAGGGATGAGATAAGGAGGATGGGCTGATGGATTACATGGAGGAATATCGTTTCTGGTGCGAGAATCCCTACTTTGATGAGGGAACCAGAAAGGAACTTGAGGCGATCGCTTCGGACGAGAACGAGATCAAGGACCGGTTCTACCGGAGCCTGGAGTTCGGCACGGGCGGTCTGCGCGGTATCATCGGCGCGGGCACGAATCGCATGAATTTCTACACGGTCCGCAAGGCGACCCAGGGACTGGCCAACTTTATCATAAAGGAGGGCGGTGCCGACAAGGGTGTTGCCATCGCGTACGATTCGCGGCGCATGTCGATCGAATTCAGCGAGGAGGCGGCATTGTGTCTCGCAGCAAACGGCATCAAGGCGTACCGCTTTGAGTCGCTGCGCCCGACACCGGAGCTTTCTTTTGCGGTTCGCGAGCTTGGTTGCATCGCCGGCATCGTTGTGACGGCGAGCCACAACCCGGCGGAGTACAACGGATATAAAGTTTACTGGGACGACGGCGCACAGGTGACGCCGCCGAAGGATGCGGAGATCATCGATGAGGTGAACGCCGTGACGGATTGGGCGACCGTGCGCACCATGACGAGAGTGGAGGCCATCCGCAAGGGGCTTTACTTCGTCATCGGAAGCGAGATCGACGACCGCTACATGGAGGAGCTCAAAAAGCAGGTCATCCGCGGGGATCTGTGCCGCGAGATCGGCAAGAATATGAAGGTTGTCTACACGCCTTTGCACGGCACGGGAAATCTGCCGGTTCGCCGCATCTTGAAGGAGATCGGTTTTGAGCAGGTGTACGTGGTGCCCGAGCAGGAGCTTCCGGACGGGAATTTTCCGACGGTGAAGAGTCCAAATCCGGAAAATAAAGCCGCTTTCGAGCTGGCCCTCGCACTGGCGGAGAAGGTTGGAGCGGAGCTTGTTCTGGCCACCGATCCCGATGCGGACCGTCTCGGCGTGTTCGCGAAGGATTCCGTGAGCGGCGAGTACAAATCTTTTACGGGCAATATGTCCGGCATGCTGATCTGCGAGTATCTCCTGAGCCAGCGCAAGGAGCTCGGAAAGATCCACGACGACGGCTTTTTGGTAAAAACCATCGTCTCGACGAACATGGCCGACCTGATCGCCGCGGAGTACAATGTGGAGCTTAAGGAGTGCCTCACGGGCTTTAAGTACATCGGCGAGCTGATCCGCCTTTCGGAGCAGACCGGCAAGGGTCACTATGAGTTCGGTTTCGAGGAGAGCTACGGATGCCTTGTGGGAACCCATGCCCGTGACAAGGATGCCGTTGTGGCGGTCATGATGCTTTGCGAGGCTGCGGCATACTACCGCACGAAGGGCCTTACGCTGTGGGATCAGATGATGAATATCTACCGCAAGTACGGCTTCTTCCGCGAGGGTATCGAGACGATCGAGCTGAAGGGCTTCGAGGGAGCTGCGAAGATCACGCAGATGATGGACGCCATCCGCAGCAATCCGCCGAAAACACTCGGCGATTACACAGTGACCGAGTTCCGCGATTACGACCGCGACGTGATCACCGACATTGCGAGCGGGCAGAAGCGGCCCACCGGACTTCGCAAGTCCAACGTACTTTACTTCGACCTCACGGACAATGCGTGGGCGTGCGTGCGCCCGTCCGGAACGGAGCCGAAGATCAAATTCTACATGGGAGTTAAGGGCACCTCCTTCGAGGATGCCGATGCGAAGCTCGCAAAGCTTGACGCAGCGATGATGGAGCTTTCAAAGTAGGTAACAGAAAGGAAAATAAGCGCGGCTGCGCCTTCCGCTTTCCGGGAGGCGTGACCGCGCGAACATTGTTATGAAACAGTTGTTGTATTTGGAACCGGTGCTCCGCGATATGATCTGGGGAGGCACCGGCCTTGCGGAGTTCGGCTACACGCTGACCTCCGGGCGGGTCGGCGAATGCTGGGGCGTAAGCGCCCACAAAAACGGCTGCTGCACGGTCCGCGGAGGCCGCTACGACGGCCGGCGGCTTGATGAGTTGTGGCGCGAGGAGCCCGCATTGTTCGGCGATCATGCGGACAACGCGGAGTTTCCGCTGCTTGTCAAGATCATCGATGCGCAGGACGATCTGAGCATTCAGGTTCATCCTGATGACGCGTACGCGAACGTCCATGAGAACGGGGCGATGGGAAAGACCGAGTGCTGGTATGTATTAAAGGCCGAGGAGGGTGCGAGCATCATCATCGGGCACAATGCAAAAACTCCCGAAGAGCTTCGCGCGATGATCACGGAGGGGAGATTTTCCGATCTGATCCGCGAGATTCCCGTGAAGGCGGGGGATTTCTTCCAGATCGAACCCGGCACGGTCCATGCGATCAAACGCGGGACCATGCTTTTTGAGACCCAGGAGAGCAGCGATGTCACGTATCGCCTCTATGATTACGACCGGCTGCAAAACGGCGTGAAGCGTCCGCTGCACATCGATAAGAGCCTTGCGGTAATCAAGGTTCCCTTTGTGCCCATGCACATCGAGCCCGAGGTCCGGAACGCGGAGGATGCGGTCATCACGAAGTACGTCGACTGCCGTTTTTACACGGTGTACAAGGTGGAGGTGAACGGGGCTGCGACGATTCCTTTGTCCGGCATGTTCCACACCGCGAGCATCATCGAGGGCGAGGGATACCTGGACGGAAGCCTGGTGAAAAAGGGCGATCATCTGATCCTCTCGGCGGGCTACGGAGAGACCCGCGCGGTCGGTCGTTTTACGGCAATCGTGACCCGTGTATAAAATTCACGAAATCAATACTGTATGTTCACTGAAACTACACAGAATCAAGGGTGAAGCGTGTTGGAAAACGCCGCCCGGTTTGGTATAATAATGCGGGTTTACGCGATTCCCGCGAGAAGGAACAAAACGCAACGGAGGTGTCGCATGAAAACAGACATTCAAATCGCTCAGGAAGCAAAGATGAAACCGATCTGGGAAGTTGCCGAGAAACTCGACATCACGATGGATGATCTCGAGCTCTACGGACGCTACAAAGCGAAGCTCTCGGATGACTTTCTGAAGTCCTTAGAGGGGAGACCGGACGGCAAGCTCGTGCTCGTCACGGCCATCAACCCGACTCCCGCCGGCGAGGGCAAGACCACCACGACGGTAGGTATCGGCGAGGCACTCGGCAAGCTCGGCAAGAAGGCGGTCATCGCACTTCGCGAGCCGTCGCTGGGACCGTGTTTCGGAATCAAGGGCGGCGCTGCCGGCGGCGGATACGCCCAGGTTGTGCCGATGGAGGATCTGAACCTGCATTTTACTGGCGATTTTCACGCGATCACTTCTGCAAATAACCTTCTGGCGGCGATGCTCGACAATCATATAATGCAGGGCAACGCCCTCGGCATCGATCCCAAGCAGGTGGTTTGGAAGCGTTGCCTCGATATGAACGACCGGGCTCTTCGCAACATCGTGATCGGCCTCGGCAAGAAGTCCGACGGCGTCGTTCGCGAGGATCATTTTATCATCACGGTCGCATCCGAGATCATGGCAATCCTGTGCCTTGCGGATGACATTGCAGACCTTAAGAAGCGCCTTGCCCGCATAATCGTTGCGTACCGCTACGACGGAACGCCGGTGACGGCTGCGGACCTGAAGGCCGTGGGCTCCATGGCGGCTCTTCTGAAGGACGCGATCCGGCCGAATCTCATTCAGACCATCGAAAATACTCCCGCGCTCGTTCACGGCGGTCCCTTTGCCAACATCGCACACGGCTGCAACAGCGTCCGTGCGACGAAGGCGGCGTTGAAGCTTGCGGACTACGTGATCACGGAGGCCGGCTTCGGTGCCGACCTGGGTGCGGAGAAGTTTCTTGATATCAAGTGCCGCATGGCCGGCTTGAAGCCCGACGCCGTTGTTTTGGTTGCCACGGTTCGCGCACTCAAGTATAACGGCGGAGTTCCGAAGACGGAGCTCGGCGCGGAGAACCTTGAGGCTCTCAAGGCCGGTATCGTAAATCTCGAGAAACACATCGAGAACTTAAAGCAGTACGATGTGCCGGTTGTGGTTACTTTAAATCGCTTCACCGAGGATACGGACGCGGAGCTTACCTACGTCGAAACCTTCTGCCGCGAGCGGGGGTGCGATTTCGCATTGTCCGAGGTTTGGGGCAAGGGCGGCGACGGCGGTATCGAGCTTGCGGAGCATTTGCTGAATACACTTGAGACGAAGAAGAGCAATTTCCATACGCTCTATCCGGACGAAATGCCCTTAAAGGAGAAGATCGAGACCGTTGCGAAGAAGATCTACGGTGCGGACGGCGTCTCCTTTGACCCGGCGGCCCTTGCAACCCTTGACAAGCTCACGGAGCTCGGGTTCGGCAACATGCCCGTATGTATGGCTAAAACGCAGTACTCCCTCTCGGACGATCCGAAGAAGCTCGGCCGTCCCGCGGACTTCACGGTCAATGTGAGAGAGGTGTATGTCTCGGCGGGTGCAGGCTTTGTGGTGGCGATCACCGGAACGATCATGACGATGCCCGGACTTCCGAAGTCCCCGGCTGCGGAGCGCATCGACGTGAACGAGGAAGGTATGATCGACGGTCTGTTCTAAGCAGGGAAAACGGAATTTGACAATCCATAGATCATACATATAGCAGGAAAACATCGGCCGGCCGTTGCAAGTCAGCGGCCGGCCGGACAGTGTCAGAAATCAGTCGGAGGTTTTTTGTATGAAGAAGTTGGCAGCTCTTGCCCTCGCGGCCTGTGTTCTTCTGTCCGCATGCGGGTTGTTCCCGGCGGAGGAGGAATTGAAGAAGGCACCGGTGGTGCAGTCGGTCGAGGAAGAGTATTTTACGACGGCGGAGGTGAAGGTCGGCAATATCCGCGACTATGTGTCCGAGCATTGCACGTACCAGTACCAGACGAGTCAGAGCTTGAGCTTCGAGGTCGGCGGCGAGACAATCAAAGAGACGTACGTGACGCTCGGCCAGAAGGTGTTTGCGGGCGACGTTCTCGCGGAGCTCTCCATCGAATCCATCGAGGATGAGCTTGAGGAGAGCCGCAAGCTTGTGGAGGAGCTCGAGGAGGAAGCTGCCTACTATGAGGGGCTTTTGAGCATTGAGCAGGAGCGCGCGTCGCTTGCCAAGCGGTACGGCAGAGACTACGACCAGAGCAAACTCACGAAGGCGACGAACGCCTACGAGGAGGTTGCAGGACGCAAGTACGTTGCAGAACTCCGGCTGGGCGAGCTCGAGGCCGATGTGAACGGACGCCGGCTGGTTGCCGGAATCGACGGCATTGTTGATTACATCCGCCAGATTCCCGCGTGGTACAACGGCCGTATCAATGCCCGCGAAAAATACATCTCCATCCACTCCGAGAAGACCGGCTTCGTGATCCCGACACTCGACGACAGCATTTATCACTTCGGAGATGTCTACACCATCGTTACCGATGTGGGCTCCTACGAGTGCGAGGTTGTGAAGATCAACCGTCCGGCATCCGGCGGAGGCGGACGTACCAATATCGTTTTGGAGCCGTTGCACCCGGACGAGAACCTGGTCATCGGCACCGGCGGCGAGCTGATCATCGAGACCGGTTCCCGGACCGATGTAACGTATATTCCGACCTATGCGCTTCGTACCATCGACGGGAAGAGCGCAGTGTATGTGACGGATGACAAGGGCATGCGAAGCATCCGTTTCATCGAGATCGGGCTGTCCGTGGACGGCAAACCCGATCCCGAGGAGAACCGCACGGAAGTAATCTCCGGTCTCACGGCCGGCGAGACCGTAATCTTGAAGTAGGAGGAAGCCATGAAGAAGCGAATTGCATTTTTCTTAGCGGTGACGGTATTCATGCTTTCCTTCACCGGCTGCGGGGAGAAGACCGAGGTCCCCGAGCTTTTATATCCGGTCGAGACGGCAAATGCGGTGTGCGTCGTGAAGAAGGCGCCGATGACCGTCGTTCAGAGTACCGGAGGATATGTCGTTCCGGAGCGTGTGGACATGAAGTTTGACTACGAAACGTCCGCATACCGCGTGGGTGTTTCCCTGGGCGAGCACGTGACGAAGGGGCAGCTGTTGATGGAATTAAACCCCGAGCTTGAGGATGACATCAAGCGCCTTGAGATCTCCCTCGTACGTGAGCAGACGGAATACGATTACGATCTGGAGCAGTTTAACAAGCAGCTTAAGAACATTCGAAACTATGCAAATATGCTCGGCAGTTCCTACGACGGACGGATGATGCGCCTGCAGATGCAGGAGATGCAGCTGAATTTCGACCGCAGTCATCAGGAGCAGGCCAAAAAGATTGCCGAGGAGAGAGAGGAGCTTGCGAAGAAGCAGCAGGAGGCGGCGGACGCGAAGGTGTACGCGCCCTGCGACGGTACCATCGTGTATCTGAGCGTCTATGAGGACGGTGACAGGATTGCGAAGGACCGGACGTTCCTGTCCATCGCCAAGGATGATACGAAGCTTCTCGCCTGCGGCTATGTGTCCGCGTCGGACTATGCTTCCTATTCAAGCGTCAAAGCGAGGATCGGTGAGGACGAGTACGATGTCACGTATCTTCCCTACACGGAGGAGGAAGTGTACAAGCTCGAGCGCACCGGCAACCGCTACGACTCGTATTTTTCGGCGGATCTGAAGGACAGCGTGCAGATCGGCGACTATGTGCAGTTCCTCTTTACGAGAACCACCGATTCGCCGGTGATCTCGGTTCCCACGTCGGCCATCACGAAGTACGGGACGCAGTACTCGGTGATGATCGTCCGCGAGGGGTACATGGAGACCCGCGAGGTGACGGTGGGAGAGTCGAGCTTAAACGACACTGAAATAACATCCGGTCTGTCGGAGGGCGATGTGGTGTTCGTTGCGAAGAATCTCGCGAGATTCGGCGTCACCTACGAGACAAAACAGCCGACGACGGTGACATACAAGGAAAATATCGGCTGCACCGGTGCGCGCAAGATCGCCCGCATCACGGAGCCGTTTGAGAACCCCGTTCCCGGAAAGATCAGCGAGATCCACGTCAAGGGAATCTCGGATATCACCGTGAAGAAGGGAGATCCGATCTTTACCGTCAAGTCTTCGGTCGGCCGCGCCGATCAGGAGCAGGCAAAGGTGGATCTTCGCAAGTATACGGACGACTACGAGGAAATGAAGAAGTCGTACGAGAAGCAGATCGAGGATCTGGAGAAGCGCATGCGCAACATGAGCCGCTCGTCCCTGGAATACGCACTGGCGGAGCTTGATCGCGACGATCTGAAGCAGGAGATCGCAAAGCTCGACGAGGAGGCGGCGAAGGAGATCGAAAAGCTGACAAAGCGGATCGAGAATTTTGAGGCCTGGGCCGACCAGTCGGTGACCATCTACGCCGAGAAGGACTGCGTGATCAGCAGTATCTCCAAATACAAGGTCGGCACCGACATCGCGGAGGGTCAGATCCTGTTCGAACTTTACGACCTGGATTCCTATTACATCTGCATTGAGGCTCCGGCCGAGGGAACCAGACTTCGTTACGGACAGAGCGTGATGTTGAGTTCCTCGGTGGGATCGGTTGAGGTTCAGCTTCCGGCGCACATCATCTCGGCGGAAAATGTCCGCCCCAACGATGTGAACGACAAGAACGTGATCTACGTCGCGCTGGATGAGCCGGACCGCTATGCGGAGACGGGAGCCACGAGCGTTCTGTACTATGACGAATACAATGTGAGCGGATGTATGGTGATCGACGAATCTCTGGTTTACCACAATCCGAAGGCCGAGACCACGCAGCAGACAACGCAGCAGCCCAACAACCAGCAGGGCGGCTGGGGCAACTGGGGCATGGTTGAGGAAGAGCCTGTTTACGAGGAGGCCGAGTCCTACAAGTTCGACAGCGAAGAACATGAGACGAGCAAGGGCAAGGCGTACGTCTGGGTGTATGACGAAGCCGGCTGCGCCGTGAAGCGCTACGTCCGCGTGATGCGGGTTGCCGGCAAGCAGTGCTGGATCGTCGACGGTCTCAAGGAAAACGATACGATTATTGTTCACTAGGAGGAGCCATGTTTCGGTTTATTTTACAAAAGTTATTAAACAAAAAATGGCTGATCCTCAGTATTCTGATCGGCAATATTCTGTTGGTCGGCATTGCGTGCTGCAATCCGATGTATTCCCGCGCGGCGCTGCAGAAAATGCTCACCAAAAGAATGAGCGGCTACCTGGAGGAGACCAATCAGTATCCCGGCCTTCTCACCTTGGACGCGCGACTCAGCAGGACGCGTCTTGAGAGCCACTCGTCGCGGTATTTTACGAATTATCTCACCGTTGCGGACGACGCGGAAAAAATGTTCGAGCAGAAGGCCACGCAGAAGGTCACGCTGTTTGAGCACACGTTCCAGCAGGACGCAAAATTCGCCGTGAGCCGCTCGGGCTTGAGCAGCATCAAGATGAAACTGGCGTCGCTCTCCAACCTTGAGGACCATGTCGAGATCATCTACGGCGATATGTACAAAAGCGAGATCGGGGCGGACGGTTACCTCGACTGTATCATCAACGAGAAGGTGTATCTGACATCGAACATCGTCATCGGCGACGAGCTGGAGATGTACGGCGTCACGACGCTTGCGGGTGAGCCGGTGAAGCTTCGCGTGAGCGGTGTGTTCCGCGCGAAGGACACCCAGGACCTCTACTGGGCGAATGACCCGCTGTCGTACTCGGACGAGTTCTTCATCCCCCAGTCCCTGTTCGTTCAGAAGTTCCTGGACGGCGGAGAGGTCGCCGGCAACATCCACGCAAAATACTTCCTTCTGTACGACTATTCCGACATCGAGATCCCGCAGGTGCAGCGCATGCTCGACACCTTCGAGAAGCTGGAGACGGACTACAAGACCACCGACTGCCTGTACGCGGTATACTGCAACTATGAGGAGATCTTCACCCAGTTTTTGAAGGATTCCTCGAAGGTTGAGGCGACGATGTGGATACTGCAGGTGCCGATCCTTGTGCTTCTTGCGGTGTTCATCTTCATGGTTTCCAACCAGGTCATCGATATCGAGTCGAGCGAGATCGCAATGCTCAAAAGCCGCGGCGTCAGCCGTCTGCAGTTGATCTTAACGTACCTTCTGCAGTCCGCGATCCTCGGCGGCATCGCCCTTGTTATCGGTATTCCCTTCGGCTATATTCTGTGCCACGTCTTCGGCTCCACGAACGCGTTCCTGGAGTTTGTCGGCCGCAAGTCGATGAACGTGCGCATCACGGGCGAATCGCTTCTGTACGCGCTTGTCAGCTGCGCATGCGGCATTCTGATCATGACGCTGCCGGTTTTGAAGTTTGCGCGATACAGTATTGTCGAGCAGAAGGCTCACAAGAGAAAGAAAAACAAGCCGCTGTGGCAGCGCATGTTCTTAGACTTTGCGCTTCTTGCGCTTGCCCTGTACGGCTTTTACGATTTCAACAACCAGAAGGATGAACTGATGAAGGCCATCGCCAAGGGCGAGGCAGTCAACCCGATGCTGTTCTTCTCGGCGTCGTTGTTCATCTTAAGCTGTGCCATCGTGTTCCTGCGGGTTATCCCGCTGTTGTCCTCCCTCATTTTCCGCATCGGACGAAAGTCCTGGAAGCCGGCGGAGTACGCATCGTTTTTGCAGATCACGAGAGACATTCACAAGCAGAGTTTCATCACTGTGTTCCTGGTGCTCACCATCGCTTTGGGTATCTTCAACGCGAACATAGCGAGAACGGTGAACCAGAACGAGGAGGAGCGCATCAGCTACACCGACGGCGCCGACCTGGTGGTGATGGAGAACTGGTCGAACAACCTCTCGAGCATCAGGCAGGGATACGCGACGAAGCTTCGCTACAACGAGGGTGATTACACCCGGTTCGAGCGGATGGCAGAGGAAAATGCAGACCGCGTCGTCTCCATGACCCGCGTGATCCATGACACCAACGCGCAGGTGATCTTCGGCGGAAACCCCGTCAGCAATGTGGAGATGCTCGCGATCAACACCTACGAGTTCGGTAAAACGGCGCAGATGCCCGACGGTGTCACCGAACACCATTGGTACGAAGACCTGAACGCACTCGCGCAGAATCCCGAGGGCGTGATCATCTCCAAAAACCTTGCGGATGCCTGCGGTTATGCGGTGGGCGACAGCCTGACTCTCGAGCGTTTCGACGAGAGCCGCCAGTCCATGGGACGCAAGAGCTTCACGGTTGTGGATATCGTGGAGTACTGGCCCGGCTACGAGAACAGCAGCGAGGTGAAGACCGAGACCGGCGAGCTTGAGATGAAGCCGGTGTACCTGACGGTTTGCAACTACGACAACGTTCTGCTGGATTACCCCGTGGTTCCCTACGAGGTTTGGCTGAAGATTGAGGGCAGCACCGATTTCTTCTACAAATGGGCAGAGGAGAACAAGATCACCTTCAAGGAATTTTCCGATCTCTCCAACGATATGATCGGCTTAAAGAACGATCCGTATTTCCAGATTACGAACGGTATGCTGACCATCACGTTCATCGTCGTTTTGGTTTTGTGCGCGATCGGCTTCCTGATCTTCTGGATCACGTCGATCCGCTCCCGTGAGCTCATCTTCGGTATTTACCGTGCCATGGGTATGTCCATGGGAGAGTTGATACGGATGCTTGTGAACGAGCACGTGTTCGGCTCGCTTCTGCCGATCCTCTTCGGCGCGGGCATCGGACTTCTCGCTTCGAAGATGTTCCTGCCGCTGATCCAGATCGCGTACTCCCCGAAGGTGGAGACGCTGCCCGCGAAGATCGTGATGTCGGGCTCCGATCTGGTGAAGATCGCACTTGTTGTAACGCTGATGCTGACCGGTTGCATCGCCGTCATCTCCGCGTTGCTTTCGAAGATTAAGATCAACCAGGCGCTGAAGCTTGGCGAAGACTGATAGGGAGGCGCTATGAAAGAAATATTACGAACCGAAGCGGTCACGCGAAGCTTTCCGGTTGCCGGCGGCGACTTCCTTGCCCTGAAGGGGATCAGTGTGGTTGTCCCGGAGGACACCCTGACGATCCTAAAGGGCCGTTCGGGCTCCGGCAAGACGACGCTTCTCAATATTATCGGTGCTCTGGACGCACCCACGTCGGGGACGGTGATTTTCGACGGAAAGGACATCTCCAAGGCGAGCGACAAGGAGCGCGAGGTGCTTCGCCGGCATGAGATCGGATACATTTTCCAGTCCGTCGCTCTGATCCCGGTGATGAATGCGTATGAAAATGTGGAGTATGCGCTGCGGCTGGCAAACTACAAGGGTGACTACCGCGAGCGCGTGATGGAGTGCCTCAAGCTTGTGGGCCTCTCGAAGCGTGCGACCCATATGCCGCAGGAGCTCTCCGGCGGTGAGCAGCAGCGAGTTGCCATCGCGAGAGCCATCGCACACAAGCCGAAGATCATTTTCGCCGACGAGCCCACCGGTGAGCTGGACTCCGCGACCAGCCTTCAGGTTATCGCGATCTTCAAGGAGCTGATCGAGAAGGAGGGCATCACCTTCGTCATGACAACCCACGACACGAAGCTCATGGGCTACGGCGATGTTGTGTATGAGATACAGGACGGTGAGATCATCAACACCGAATACCACGGCAAAGGAGAGCAGCTGCGATGAGTGAAGACAACAAAACCGTAGACAAGGCATCCCTTGAAGCCTCCGACATCCGTGATTCCGTGATCTCCCAGGAGCTTCGGGACTCCTTCATGCAGGCCTATGCGAAGAACACGCAGGGCGAGCTCGAGGACCAGCTGGGCGACAACGTCATGATCCTGTGCGAAAACCTCGTCAAGATCTATAAGACGAAGGAGACCGAGGTTTTGGCGCTGCAGGGTCTGGAACTCAAGGTGGAGAAGGGCGAGTTCATCGCCATCATCGGCAGTTCCGGTTCAGGCAAGTCGACGTTCCTAAACATGATCGGCGGTCTCGACCGCCCCAGCGCCGGCAAGCTTTACGTGGACGGCAAGGACCTCTTCAAGATGACGGAGAGCCAGCTTGTCGATTATAAGAAAAATACAGTCGGTTTCGTGTGGCAGAATAACGCAAGAAACCTTTTCCCTTACCTGACGGCCTTGCAGAACGTCGAGCTGCCGATCCGTTTCGGCGACAACAAGGACGTAGAGAAGCGTGCTTTGGACCTTCTCAATCTGGTGGGAATGGCCCACAAAAAGGACAGCCGCCTAAATCAGATGTCCGGCGGTGAGCAGCAGCGTATCGCCATTGCCATCGCCCTTGCAAACCGCCCGAAACTGCTTCTCGCGGACGAGCCCACCGGCTCCGTTGACCAGAGAACGTCCGACGCTCTTTTGGACGTGTTCCGCAGGCTCAACACCGAGCTCGGCATCACCATCGTCATCGTAACCCACGACATCAACCTCGCAAAGAAGGTGAAGCGTGTCGTGATGATGCGCGACGGAAAGACCAGCAGCGAGCGTATCATCAAGCAGGAGTACGCGGATCCCTCGCTCCTCAAGGGCTTTGTGGAGGAGGAGACCCACGACGAGTTCGCCATCCTCGACCGCGCCGGCCGTGTGCAGCTCCCCAGAGAAATGCTCGATGCCATCGGCGTGAAGGGCAACCGCATCCGCCTGCAGCTCGAGGACGATCACATCATCGTGACCAACGGTGAGGAGGAGTCCGAAGAGAGCGGGGAGGATTCTTCCAAGGAGACAAAGAAAGAAGGCAGGGAGCGCCGGAAAAATAAGAAATAACTGCATTTTCCTCTTGACAAAACGCAACCCGGGTTGTATGATAGTGTAAATACAATTTACAAAGTCAACCGAATTGTATTGACAATCCAATGAAGGTAAACAAGAGTTGCGAAAGGGGGTTGTACTATGAGTCCTTGGTTTTGGCTGGCAATCACGATCGTGTGTATTCTCGTGGAACTCTGCACGCTGGCGCTGACAAGCATCTGGTTTGCGTTCGGCGGCTTTGCGGCAATGATCGCGAGTTTTTGTGCGGATTCGATCGTGCTTGAGTGCGTGGCGTTTGTCGTCGTCGCCGCAGCCTTTCTGTTCCTGGTGCGCCCGTCGGCAGTCAAGCGCTTCAACCAAAGGCGCGTACCGACGAACGTGGATACGGTTATCGGACAGCTCGGAAAAGTTACCGTGACCGTGAACAATGAGGACGGCACCGGAAGAGTAACGCTCAGCGGAATGGAATGGGCCGCGCGCGCTGCAGACGGTTACGGACCGATTCCCGTCGGGGAGATGGTCCTGATCACGAAAGTTGAAGGTGTCAAAGTTATTGTAGTACCGAAGGAGGGGTAATTGTTATGTTAAGTTTTCTGGAGAGTTCGGGCGTTGATATTTCGCCCACCACAGTTGTGATCATTGTGGCAGTTATTCTGCTGGTTCTGCTGGCGGTTACATGCATTCGCGTGGTTCCGCAGGCACATGCGTATATTCTGGAGCGCTTCGGCGGCTACCAGGCAACCTGGGGCGTAGGAATTCATCTGCGCGCACCCTTCATCGACCGCATCGCTCTCGATGTTTTGTTGAAGGAGCAGGTGGTGGATTTTCCGCCGCAGCCCGTTATTACCAAAGATAATGTAACGATGCAGATCGATACGGTCGTGTATTTCCAGATCACCGATCCGAAGCTGTACGCCTACGGTGTGCAGAACCCGATGATGGCTATCGAGAACCTGACCGCAACGACGCTTCGTAATATCATCGGTGACCTCGAGCTCGATGAGACCCTCACCTCCCGTGAGCTCATCAACGGCAAGATGCGTCAGTTGCTCGATGAGGCGACGGATCCCTGGGGCATCAAGGTCAACCGTGTGGAGCTCAAGAACATCATGCCGCCGGCTGCAATCCGTGACGCCATGGAGAAGCAGATGAAGGCAGAGCGTGAGCGCCGTGAGTCCATCCTGATCGCCGAGGGCGAAAAGAAGTCCACCATTCTGGTGGCCGAAGGTAAGAAGCAGTCCGCGATCCTCGAGGCCGAGGCTGAGAAGGCTGCAGCGATCCTCCGCGCAGAGGCGAAGAAGGAAGCTACGATCCGCGAGGCCGAAGGTCAGGCGGAGGCAATCCTTCGCGTGCAGCAGGCTAATGCGGACGGTCTTAAGTTCCTCAATGAGGCGGCTCCAACCGATTCGGTACTCCGCCTTAAGAGCCTGGAGGCATTTGCCAAGGCGGCGGACGGCAAATCCACGAAGATCATCATTCCTTCCGAGATTCAGGGCCTTGCAGGCCTTGCCACCGGCGTTGTGGAAGCGGCCGGAATCAAGAACAACGCTTCCCAGGGTTCCGCGGAGTAATCACGGAGCGCACGCAAACATTTATGTGAAGTTTTTTCCAAAGGAAACCGCAAGCGATTGCGGGAGATAAAAGTATACATGAAAAAGCACCGACTGCATTGCGCGGCCGGTGCTTTTTTAGTTGTGTTCAAATTTCGGAAAATGCTGCCGGGAGAAAGTCCCTGGCAGCAACTGATCCTAGAGATTGGTCTCCTTGTACTTCTGCTCGCAGTAGACGCAGCGGTAAATGCGCTTCTCGGGATTGGTGAGACGGAAGCGGTGCGGCAGCTCCTGCTCGATAGAGGTGATGCAGCGGGGATTTTTGCACCGCAGGATGTTGGTAACCTCCTCGGGAAGGCGCACGCGGCGCTTCTCGACGATGACGTCGTTCTCGATGATGTTTAGCGTGATGTCCGGATCCAGCACGGCCAATGCGTCGAGGTCGGGCAGGATGGGGCCTTCAATCTTGATGATGTCCTTGCGGCCCATCTTGTTGGAGGTTGCATTTTTGATGATGGCGACGCAGCAGTCGAGCTTACCGAGTTCGAGGTACTCGTAGATCTGCATGCCCTGACCGGCCTTGATGTGGTCGATGACGACGCCCTGGTGAAGTCCGCCGATATTTAACATGAATTTTCCCTCCTTATGCCTGTGGTATGCGGTCCTTAAGACCTAACAAGAGGATGATGAGCGCCATGCGCGCGTACACGCCGAAGCCCGCCTGGCGGAAGTATGCGGCGCGGGGATCGGAGTCGACCTCCACGGAGATCTCGTTGACGCGGGGCAGGGGATGAAGTACGAACATATCGCTTCTGGCCAGCTTCATTTTCTCCGGAGTGAGAATGAAGGAATTTTTCAGGCGGATGTAATCCTCCTCGTTGAAGAAGCGCTCGCGCTGTACGCGGGTCATGTACAGAATGTCGAGCTCCGGCATCACCTCGTCGAGGGAGCGGACCTCCTTGTAAGGGATATTTCTCGCGTCAAGCACCTCGTCCTTTAAGTAGGCGGGGATGCACAACTCCTCGGGGCTTATGAGCACGAAGCGGATGCCGGGGTAGCGAACCATGGCGTTGATCAGGGAGTGGACGGTGCGGCCGAACTTGAGGTCGCCGCAAAGGCCGATGGTCAGATTGTCAAGGCGCCCCTTCAACTCTAAGATCGTCAGGAGGTCGGTGAGAGTCTGCGTCGGATGGTTGTGACCGCCGTCGCCCGCGTTGATCACCGGGATGCGCGCGTGCTTCGAGGCAACGTAGGGCGCGCCCTCCTTGGGATGGCGCATCGCGCAGATGTCCGCATAGTAGGAGATGATCTGGATGGTGTCGGAGACACTCTCGCCTTTTGCTGCGGAGCTGGAGTCTGCACTCTGAAAACCGAGGACGGAGCCGCCTAAGTTGAGCATTGCAGCCTCAAAGCTTAAGCGCGTTCTCGTGCTCGGTTCGTAGAAGCACGTCGCAAGCTTTTTGCCTTCGCACACATGACGGTAGCGTTCCGGGTCCTTCATGATGTCCTGCGCCAGCGAGAGAAGCTCGGAGAGTTCCTCGGGCGTCAGGTCCATCGGGCTGATGAGATGTTTCATACATGTCCTTTCCGGTCGTCGGACCAAAAGAGTTGCGGGCGGAAAATCCCCACCCATGGAAAAGCCTTACGGGTTAGTCCGTAAGGCCGAAATCGAAGTATCGATTGCAATTGTTATAAGAAATGTCGGCAACAAGACCGCCCAGTGTGGTGAGGTCACAGGGGTATTCGCCGTTGGTGACCCATGTGCCGATGAGGTTGCACAGGATGCGACGGAAATACTCGTGGCGGGTGTAGGAGAGGAAACTGCGGGAATCGGTGAGCATGCCCACGAAATTACCGAGGACTCCTAAGTTTGCGAGGGACGTCAACTGTTCCTCCATACCCTTCTTGTTGTCGTTAAACCACCAGGCGGAACCCTGCTGGATCTTGCCCGCGCAGGACGAATCCTGGAAGCATCCGATGATGGTGCCGATGGCGGCATTGTCGATCGGGTTGAGCGAGTAGAGGATCGTCTTGGGAAGCGCATCCTTTACGCAGAGCGAATTGAGGAAATCCGCAAGCTCCGCACAAGGGGTGTAATCGTCGATGCAGTCGCAGCCGTTGTTGGCACCGGATTGGCGGAACAATTTGGTGTTGTTGTCTCTCTTGACACCGTAGTGAAGCTGCATCACCCAGCCTGCCTTAGCGTACTCGGCCGCAAGGAAGGACAGAAGGTTGGTCTTAAACTGCAGCTGCTCGTAGAGGTCCACACCGTCGGACTGCAAAGCTTTCCGGAAGATAACCTCGGCCTGCTCGTCGGTGCACGGCGCGTAGCATACATAGGACATGCCGTGGTCGGAGAGTTTGCATCCGTTCTCCGCGAAAAATGCGATCCTCTCACGAAGCGCATCCTTGAGATCCGTATAGAGCTCGATGGTTCTTCCGCAGGCGCGGGAGAGATCGCCCTTGATATAGGCGGCAAAATCCTGCTTCTCAACGGCGAGGGCGCGGTCCGGACGGAACGCCGGCAGAACCTTCACCTTGAAGGTCGGGTCCATCGCGATCAGACGATGCCAGCGAAGGTCATCCGCAGGATCGTCGGTAGTGCAGAGAAGTTTGACGTTGGAACGCTTTAAGATGCCGCGGGCAGTCATGGACGGATCGGCCAGAGTCACGTTGCAGAGATCGTAGATGCGGCGTGAGCTCTCTTTGGTGAGAGGCTCGGTGATTCCGAAGTAGCGCTGAAGCTCGAGATGGCTCCAGTGGTAGAGCGGGTTGCCGATGGCACGCGTAAGAGTCGAGGCAAATGCTTCGAACTTTTCGTAAGGATCGCCGTTGCCGGTGATCAGTTCTTCGGGGACACCGTTGGAGCGCATCGCACGCCATTTGTAGTGGTCGGCGCCGAGCCAGAGATCGGTGATCGAAGAAAAAGACACGTCCCGCGCAATCTCCTCGGCGGGAATGTGACAATGGTAGTCGATGATGGGCATCGACGATGCGTACTGATGATACAAAACCCGGGCGGTTTCGTTCGTCAACAGGAAATTGTCATCCATGAAATTCATGTCAAATCCTCCGGAGGTTGGTCGCAGCCGCAAAGAGCCGCGATGCTCGGTCGTGTTCTACGGAAATATACCACAAAAGAAACAGGGATGTCAAGAATTTTGAGGCTCATTTTCCGGAAAATGAACACAAAAAACACAACGTATGGGTGGAACCGCAAAATCAAACACAAAATACTGAAAAACGGTTGAACGGCGGCGCCAACTGTGTTATAGTATCTACGGTGTTTCTTCGGGGTTGCGGGCGCGTTTTTCGCGCGTGCGCGCACACGAGGAGAAAACGGAAGGAATACGCGGAGGATCTTGTATGGCAAAGATCGTTACGCTCGGCGAGATCATGCTTCGGCTGTCGACGCCGGGCAATCAAAGATTTGTACAGGCAGACAGCTTTGACGTCTGCTACGGCGGCGGTGAGGCGAACGTTGCGGTGTCCCTTGCGGGCTTCGGCCACGAGGCGTCGTATGTGACGAAACTGCCGGCCAATGAAATCGGCGACAGCGCATTGATGGCGCTTCGCAGAGAGGGCGTTGACTGCTCGCACATCGTGCGCGGCGGAGAGCGCCTCGGTATCTATTATCTGGAGACGGGAGCCTCGGTACGGCCTTCGAAGGTCATCTACGACCGTGCGCACAGCGCGATCGCGGAGGCGAAGCCGGAGGACTTTGATTTTGATGCGATATTTGCAGGGGCGGACTGGTTCCATTTTACGGGGATCACGCCTGCCATAAGCGACGCGGCCACCGCAGTGACGAAGGCTGCGCTGATCGCTGCAAAGAAACACGGCGTCACGGTTTCGTGCGACTTAAACTACCGCAAGAAGCTGTGGAGCAGCGAGAAGGCAAAGTCGGTCATGACCGATCTGATGCAATATGTCGACGTGTGCATCGGCAACGAGGAGGACGCGCAGAAGGTCCTCGGTTTCGTTCCGGGCAATACGGACGTTACCAAGGGTTCGCTGGAGCTTGCGGGCTACGAGGCGATGTTCAAGGAGATGAAGGCGAAGTTCGGATTCAAGTATGTTGTCAGTTCCCTTCGGGAGAGCTTCTCGGCATCGGACAACGCCTGGTCGGCGGCGATCCTGGGCGACGACGGCTTCTATCACTCGAAGACGTACAAGCTTCACATCGTGGACCGCGTGGGCGGCGGCGATTCCTTTGCGGCAGGCCTGATCTGCGGCCTTGCGGACGGCAAAAATGCGGCGGAGGCTCTGGAGTTTGCGGTTGCCGCAAGCGCCTTGAAGCACACGATCCCCGGGGATTTCAACCATGTGTCCCGCGCGGAGGTCGAGGCTCTTGCCGGCGGCGACGGAAGCGGACGCGTACAGAGGTAGGATTTTTCGGAAAATGAGACCCGCGGGCGGTCGAAAGCCCGTTTTGAATACGCGGACCGTGGGCCCGCAGGATTACAGGAGGAAGGGACTATGAAGATTTTAAATGTCAATGATGCTGCATTTGAAGCATACGGCAGAGTTGTAACGGGGTATGATACGAAGGAGCTTCTCGAGGTTTTGGCGGCGACGACGCCGGCACCTGCGGACGCGGTTGTTTACGTTCCGTCCGATGCGAACCTGGAGGCAACTCCGGCGATGGCTGATTTTACGAACAATTGCTACGGCGGCATGCCGATCCAGATCGGATACTGCAACGGTACGAACACGAAGCTCAACTGCCTTGAGTACCATCGCGACAGCGAGATCGATATCGCGGCGACGGACTGCATTCTTCTCCTGGCAAAGCAGCAGGACTGCATGGGCAAGATGCTCGACACCTCGAAGGTGGAGGCGTTCTTCTGCCCGGCGGGAACCGGCGTTGAGCTCTATGCGACGACGCTTCATTACGCTCCCTGCAGCGCAAAGCTCAGCGCACAGTTCCGCGTTGTCATCGTTCTGCCGAAGGGAACGAACCTTGACAAGCCCGCCATCACCGTGAAGAACGATGATGATGCGAGACTTTTCGCAGCCAACAAGTGGCTCATCGCGCATCCCGAGGCTTCCGAGGCGAAGCAGGGTGCGGTCATCGGTCTGACCGGTGTCAACATCGACATTGCAAACGATATTGCGTAACTAAAACAGACCGGACGGTTCCGCGCGGGGTCTCCGGATATCGGAAAGAGGTAAACTTATGAAATGTCCGTATTGTGGTGCCGAGAACACGAGAGTTATCGACTCCCGGCCGGTGGAGGAGTCCAACTCCATCCGCCGCAGAAGACAGTGCGATGAGTGCGACAAGCGCTTTACCACCTATGAGAAGGTGGAGACCATTCCGCTGGTTGTCATCAAGAAGGGCAATGTGCGTCAGGCGTACGACCGCACGAAGATCGAGGGCGGCGTGTTTGCGTCCTGCCATAAGCGGCCCATCAGCGTGGAGCAGATCCGCAAGCTTGTGGACGAGGTGGAGACGGAGATCTTCTCCATGGAGGAGAAGGAGATTCCGAGCTACCGCATCGGCGAGCTGGTGATGGACAAGCTTAAGAAGCTCGACGAGGTTGCCTACGTTCGCTTCGCTTCCGTCTACCGCGAGTTCAAGGATGTAAACACATTCATGGACGAGCTCAAGACGCTGCTCGATCACGAGGGCTGACGGTCATTTCGGCATAGTATACAAAAAGAAGGCAGTGGTTTCGTCGTTGTGACAAACCGCCCTTCGAAAAATGCTTTCATTGCGGCTTCCCGCGTCAAACGGGAGGCCGCTTTTTCTGTCATTTTGCGAATGGTTTTCGCCGGCCGGTTTACGGTATGCTTTTGGGTATCAAACCAGGAGAGGAAAATGCAATGTTCTGTTCTTTATTCAGTTTCTCGGTCACGGGAATCGAAGCGGCGGTCATCAAGGTCGAGGTGGACGTGGGAAACGGACTGCCGTGTTTTGATATGGTGGGCTATCTGTCCGGCGAGGTGAAGGAGGCCAGAGAGCGGGTGCGTGTCGCGCTGCGAAACTCGGGCTACCCCGTGCCGGCGAAGCGGATCACCGTAAATCTTTCGCCGGCGGACGAGCGCAAGGGCGGCACCGGGTACGACCTGGCCATCGCGCTCGGGATCCTCTGCAATGCAGGCTTCCTGCCGTGGGATGACACCGAAGGAGTCGGAATTCTGGGGGAGCTGGGCCTCGACGGGAGCGTGCGGGCCGTGCCGGGGGTTCTGCCCTGCGTGATCGCAGCGAAGGAGGCGGGGTTCCGCGCTGTTTTGCTGCCCGCGGAAAATGCAGAGGAGGGCGCGCTTGTGGAGGGCATCCGCGTGTACGGCGTGAGGACGCTGACGGAGGCCTGCGAGCATTTTACGGGGACCGGCGGGATGCCGGCAAAGCAGGTGCCGTTTGCTCCCGACGAGAGCACCGCGGAGGATCTGAGCGATATCCACGGGCAGTTTCTGGCAAAACGCGCCGCGGAGATTGCGGCGGCGGGGATGCATAACCTTTTGCTGAGCGGACCGCCCGGCGCGGGCAAGACCATGCTTGCAAGGCGGATCCCGGGGATACTGCCGAAGCTTACCTTTGAGGAGAGTCTGGAGATCACCAAGGTATACAGCGTGGCCGGGCTCGTGCCTGCGGAGGGCGGGATGATAACAAAGCGCCCGTTTCGCGCGCCGCATCACACCGCGACGGTGACCGCCCTTGCGGGCGGCGGAAGGTCGCCGATGCCGGGAGAGATGTCGCTGGCCTCGGGAGGTGTTTTATTCCTTGACGAGCTGCCCGAATTTCCGAGAGCAAGCATCGAGATCCTGCGGCAGCCGATGGAGGAGCGGTGCATACAGGTGGCCAGACTGCAGGGGAGCGTGCTGTACCCCGCGTCATTCATGCTCGTTGCGGCGATGAATCCCTGCCCCTGCGGGTATTATCCGGACCGGAATCGGTGCCGCTGCACGCCGGACCAGATCACGAGGTACCGCTCGCGCATCAGCCGTCCGATCCTTGACCGCATCGACATTTCGGTGCCCGTGCACGGACTGTCCCCAAAGGAGCTTACGGGTACGCCGGACGGCGAGAAGAGCGCAGTTGTCCGCGCCCGCGTGGAGGTGGCAAGGCGACGGCAGGAAGAGCGATTTGCGGGTACTTCCTTCCGATATAATTCGGATGTGCCGGGAAGACTTATAAAAGACCTGTTTTCGGTAACCACGGAGGCGGAGCGGGTGGCGTCGGAATATGCGGATCGGACCCGTTGTACGGCCCGCGGATACCACCGGATGTGGAAGGTGGCGCGCACCGTTGCGGACCTTTCGGACTGCGAATCGGTGTTGCCGGAGCATATGGCGGAGGCGGCGGGCTTCCGCACGGACTGGAGGTGAGGCAAATGAGGGAAGCGGAATATCGCATGTGGCTCTGCGCCGCGATCACGGACCATGTGCAGCGGATGCGGCTTCTGGAGAACTTCGGGAGTCCCGAGGGAATCTTTTATGCGGGGGCGGAACGGCTCGCCGCGGAGGGCGGCTTGACGAAGACGGAGAGCGGGCGAATTGAAAGCACCTGCACGGACCGGTATGTGACGAGGATCGAGCGGGAGCTGGACCGACTGGACGCACGCTTCGTGTGGCACGGGGAAAAGCATTTTCCGAAGTGCCTTAGGGAGATTCCGGACCCGCCTCTCGGAATCTTTTATCAGGGCACGCTGCCCACGCAGCGGCAGTGCGCGGTGGCGATCGTGGGAACCAGGCAGTCGTCGCCCTACGGGGAGACTGTGGCATACCGGTTCGGCCGGATCCTCGGGGACTCGGGAGTCACCGTGGTGAGCGGCCTTGCCATGGGCATCGATGTGTCGTCGCACCGCGGGGCTCTGGACGGCGGCGGGATCACCGTCGCGGTCTTAGGGTCCGGCATCGGCACGCCGTATCCGCTTGAAAATGTGGATACGTACCGCGAGATCACAAAGAAGGGATGCGTGATGTCGGAGTACGGGCCGGGCGTTCCGGGGCTTAAGCATCATTTTCCGAACCGGAACCGGCTAATCGCGGGATTGTCGGACGCGGTGCTCGTGGTGGAGGCGAAGCTTAGGAGCGGAACAATGATCACGGTGGACCGGGCGCTCGATCAGGGCAAGGCGGTGTTTGCGATCCCCGGGCGCATCACGGACGAGAACAGCGAGGGGTGTCACAAGCTCATCAAGCAGGGTGCGCAGCTGGTTACGGACCCGGGGGAAATACTTGCTGTTTTGAGGGAACAACTCGGCGGTTTTGCCTTGCAAACGGAGGATGACGGACAGCTTTGTCTGACATCATTTGATAAGGAAAACGAAAAAAAGCTAAAATTGACTCTTGCAAGCGAAGAAAAAATGGTGTATGCTTCTCTGCGTTTGAGTCCGAAATCTTTCGACCAGCTGGTCTGGGAGAGCGGACTTACGCCTGCCGTGCTGCTTCGAACGTTGTATACGTTAGAGCAGAACGGACGAATCCGGCAGGCTGCGGACGGGATGTACCGGGCGGAGGAACCCGGCGTCGCGCTGCGCCTGTAAAGTGTCGTGCGGGATTTCGCGCGGCCGGAAATGGAGAGAGAAATGAACAAGTATCTGGTCATTGTGGAGTCCCCCGCAAAGGCGAAAACCATCGCGAAGTTTTTAGGCAAGGATTACGCCGTAATTGCGTCGGGCGGACATGTCCGCGATCTTCCGAAGAGCTCTTTGGGCGTGGACACGGAACATGACTTTGAACCGCATTACATCACCATCCGCGGCAAGGGAGATACCCTGGCGGAGCTTCGCAAGAAGGCGAAGGCCGCAAAGCGCGTTTTCCTCGCAACCGACCCCGACCGTGAGGGAGAGGCGATCTCGTGGCATTTGATGGAGGTGCTTAAGCTTGACGAGAAAGACACCCGCCGTATCACCTTCAACGAGATCACGAAAAATGCCGTAAAGTCTTCTCTTGCGGGCGCCCGCAGCATCAACATGGATCTGGTGGACGCACAGCAGGCGAGACGTGTTCTCGACCGCATGGTGGGATATGAGATCAGCCCGATCCTGTGGGCGAAGGTAAAGAGAGGCTTAAGCGCCGGCCGTGTGCAGTCGGTGACGCTTCGCATCATCAGCGATCGAGAGAACGAGATCGCAGCGTTTGAGAGCCGCGAGTACTGGTCCATCGAGGGCCGCTTTAATGACGGTGTCCACAAGGAGCCCATCGTTGCGGAGTATGTTCTGAAGGGCAAGAAGGAGCTGACCTCCAAGGCAGAGGCGGATGCGATCATCGCCTCCGTGAACGGTTCCCGGTTCTCCGTGACGGACACCAAGACCGGAGAGCGCAAGCAGAAGGCGCCCCTTCCGTATACCACGAGTACGCTTCAGCAGGATGCGTCCCGCAAGCTCAACTACAGCACCATCAAGACGATGCGCGTTGCGCAGCAGCTCTACGAGGGCGTTGAGATCAAGGGCCAGGGAAGCGTCGGTCTGATCACCTACCTCCGTACCGATTCGACCAGAATCAGCGACGAGGCGGCTGCAGCTGCCGGCACCTTTATCAAGGAGCGCTACGGAGCGGAATTCCTCGGCGAGAGCCGCAAGGAGGATACTTCCGGAAAGAAAATCCAGGACGCGCATGAAGCGATCCGTCCTACCTATATTGAAATTACCCCGTCCGCGGTGAAGGACCAGCTCACAAACGAGCAGTATCGTCTGTACCAGCTGATCTGGAAGCGGTTCATCGCGAGTCGCATGGCCGACTGCGTGACCAACGTCACCACCCTCACCATCAGCGACGGTACCCATGATTTTACGGCGTCCGCTTCGAAGTGCGTCTTTGAAGGTTTCAGAAGCGTCTACACCGAGGCCACCGACGAGAAGGAGCAGGAGAAGAGCTGCCGTTACCTTCCGCAGAAGGGACTGGTGTTTGCATCCCAGGAAGTGACCGGCACGCAGCATTTTACGCAGCCTCCGGCACACTATACCGAGGCGAGCCTGGTCCGCACCATGGAGGAGTTGGGCATCGGACGTCCGAGTACCTACGCGCCCACGATCACGACGCTTTTGACGCGGCACTATATCGCCAAGGACGGCCGGAATCTCTTCGTGACCGAGCTCGGCGAGGCCGTGAACGATATGATGAAGAAGGCGTTCCCGAGCATCGTTGCGGTTGATTTCACCGCCAATATGGAGCTTTTGCTCGACGGAGTCGAGGATGGTACGGTCAACTGGAAGACGGTTGTCAGCAACTTCTATCCGGACCTCGTGTCCGCTGTAAAGAATGCTGAGAAGGACCTGACCAGCGTGAAGATCCAGGATGAGACCACGGACCAGCCCTGCGAGATGTGCGGCCGCATGCTCGTGGTAAAATACGGACCGCACGGCAAATTCCTTGCATGCCCGGGCTTCCCGGAGTGCCGTTTCACCATGCCTTATATCGAGAAAACCGGTATTCCGTGCCCGAAGTGCGGAAACGAGCTCACCATCCGCCGCACCAAGCGCGGCAAGCGTTACTACGGATGTTCCAACTACCCCGAGTGCGACTATATGTCGTGGCAGGCTCCGAAGGCCGGACAGCCCTCGGAAGAAAGTGAAGGTGTATGATGAGCGTCATTTTGCTTGACAAGATCCGCAAGCTGAACAACCTCCTTCATTCCGGCTCCAACGCGGAGAAAGTTGTCTTCTCCGACATCTGCAAAGTGCTCGGCGAGATTCTTGAGGCCGACGTGTTTGTCTTAAGCAGACGCGGCAAAACCCTGGGAATCGCTCTGCGGGAGGATATCGGATACCTTCCGGCGCTCATGTGCAACGAGATCGGCTGCGTGATCGATCCCGCCCTGAACGAGCGCTTCTTAAACACACTTTCCACCAAGGAAAATGTGAGCCTTCCGATGCTCGGCTGCGAAGAGCCCGAGGCGGAGAGAATGGTGGGCTTCATCAACCCGATCAACATTGCCGGCGAGCGCCACGGTTCGCTGTTTTTGTACCGCAAGGATAAAATGTTCGGCATCGATGATATCATTTTGTGCGAGTATGCCACCACGGTGGTCGGTCTCGAGATCATGCGCTCCGTGAACGAGGAGTCCGCGGCGGAGGTCAGGAACCGCCAGATCGTACGCGCCGCATTTAACGCGATGTCCATGAGCGAGGTTGCCGCGGCGAGAGCGGTGGCGGACCGCTTAAAGGGCGTTGAGGGCGTCCTGATCGCAAGCAAGATCGCCGATGAGAGCAAGATCACGCGCTCCATCATCGTAAACGCGCTGCACAAGCTCTCCAGCGGCGGTATCATCGAGGCGAGATCCTCGGGAATGAAGGGCACCTACGTGAAGGTCATCAACCCGTATTTCTTTGACATTCTCGAGTCCTTCGGAACACCCGAAAACCCTGACCGGTAAGCATTTTCAGAAGATTTTTCAACCGAGCCGCAGTCGGAACGCCGATTGCGGCTTGATTTTTCGAAAAAACCGCAAAATTTGCTTGAAACCTTGCAAAAGCTGTGCTATACTGCCAAAGTCACTAAGCATGCGCTGCTGTCGGAAGGCCGGTTCCCCTTGCGGGTATGCCTTTTGGGCTGCGCAGATGAAACAAACCAATCGGAGGTATTATCATGAGTGTAATCTCAATGAAACAACTGCTGGAGGCCGGTGTACATTTCGGTCACCAGACGAGA
>CACZRV010000068.1 GCA_902783725.1 uncultured Lachnospiraceae bacterium
AGTAGTTGTTTTTGTTCGAACAAAGCAAAGATAACACAGCATTTTTGAATTGTCAAATGCTTTTTTTCGGGGTAAAATCAGGAAAAGGGTTCGAAACAGGAGGACAACAAAACCATGATACACGCAATTCTGACAATTGATGACATCGCGTCGGCAAATACGCCCGCGATCGTCGATTACCTGAACAAAAAGGGGATCACCGCTCTCATGTTCGCCGTGGGCGAGAACGTAGAGCGCTACTACGAAAACGCAATTTATGCGCTGCAGCACGGGATGATCGTGGGGAACCACAGCTACTCGCATCCTGCATTTTCCGAGATAACGATGGCGGAGGCCGAGGACGAGATCACGAAAAATGAAGCCCTTCTCGACCGCCTTTACAAAGACGCCGGTGTAGAGCGCAAGTACCGTCCGTTCCGCTTCCCGTACGGAAACCGCGGCGGGGAAAATGCTGCCGCACTGCAGGAGTATTTTCGTAAGAACGGTTTTGACAAATTGAAGGATACACAGATTCCGTACGCCTTCTGGAAGGAGCAGGGGCTGGATCGAAACATCGACACGTTGTGGACGTTCGACTTTGCGGAGTATCGCATCCGCCCGGATTCCGGCTTCACCGTGAAGGACGTGTGGGCGCGCATAAACAATGAGGCGCCGGCGGAGGGCGCGGCACTTCTTTCTGACCCGGGCAGTCACATCCTGCTTCTGCACGCGCACGATGAGACCGATGTAATGGTTCCCGGGTATTATCGTTTGTTTATCGATTACCTTCTGGAAAAGGGCGTTGTGTTCGATGTGCCGGAGTTCATCCGAGTGTAGTTGCGCAGGGGGCGAAGTTGCCCGCGGCGCATTCCGGCTTGGATCCTTCCGGCAGCCGGTGCGTGCCGACTTGGTTTTTTCTCAAGCGAGCATTGATTGCATTTTCCGAAGCGTCCCGATATACTGAGCACAGAAGATACATCTGCAGAGCATCTTTCAAAACGTCGCAACCGGAATCCGAAGGGGGATTCCGACGTAACCGAAGACACAGCCCGGGCGCCGCAAAATAAGGAGAATCGCTATGGAAAATCATTTGGGAGCAAACATTAAACTGTTCAGAAAAAATAAGGGATATACGCAGGAAGAACTGGCCGGGATGCTGGGCGTGACGCCACAGGCGGTCAGCCGCTGGGAGTCGGAGGCGGGACTTCCGGACGTTTCGATGATCGTGCCCATCGCACAGACTTTGGGAATCACCACCGACGCACTTCTCGGGTATCAGCAGAGAAGCGGGGATGACCGGATCACCGAGAAGGTTCTCGGGGGACTCCGCGAGTTCGACCTGGATGTAGCCGACCCGGCGCAGAGTGCACTGCGGGCCTGCGAGTACCTCGCAGACGAGGTGGGCAAAAATCCCATGAACTTCGATATCGTTTTGAAGTACGTACAAAGAGTCGCCGGTCTGAGCTACTACATCGACATGCAGGGCCTTCTGGCGGACGACCCGAAACGCGCGGAGGGCATCCTGGACGACGGTATCCGCAAGGGCTTAAATGTGATCCGCTACTGCAATAACACAAAGAAGATCAACAAAGCGCATTATGCGCTTGCCTGGATCTACATCCACCGCAAGGATTTCGATAACGCAAGAGAGCATGTGAATGTTCTTCCGGCTCTGGAGGGACACACCATCCGCGAGGAGATCAACCAGTCTGTGGTATTTTTCGAGAAGGGCTTTGAGACCGTTAAGGACACCGTCGCAGAATTCAACCGCCGCCTGTTCGACGTGCTTGCGCAGCAGATCCAGACTTTGACCACATACTATTGCTACAACGGAACCCTGGAGGAGGTCATCGACATCTGCGACTGGTGCGACGCCGTTATTGCCGCTTACAGCACCAAACCGGAGTTCACGGACCCCGAGGTGTTCCCGTGGCTCCTCAAAAAATACAGCTTCAGCAAGATGAGCGCCTACGGGCGCTTCGGAAAGACCGACGAAGCAAAGAAAGTCTGCGAGGACTTCCTTGCCGAGGCCCGTGCCAAAAAGCTCTTCTC
>CACZRV010000069.1 GCA_902783725.1 uncultured Lachnospiraceae bacterium
CTCAACACCGTCGTGGGCCTTGCCCACAATCTCCATATCATTCAGCGAGAGAATGACCTCCAGGCTGTCCAAAAGCATCGTCTCGTCGTCAACCAGTAAAACCCGGTACATGATTACCTCCTTTGAAGCGGCAGCTCCACTTCCGTCCGGAAGCCCGCCTCGTTGTCAAATGAAGCATCTCCGCCACAGCGTCTCGCGTATGCAAGAATCTTCCGAAGGCCGAAGCCCGAGGCGATCTTCGCATCCCGCACGGCCTCGTCAAAGTCGCCCGCGCCGTCGTCCTTCACGCTCAGCTTCACGTGGGCCGAATCAGCCTTGAGCGACACCGCAAAATTCTTCGCTCCGCCGTGCTTTACGCCGTTGGTAAACGCCTCCTGCAAAACGCCGGTCAGGAACTCCACATGCTCCCTCGGAACCGTGATATCCTCCGAGTAGCAGTCCGTAACGAAGTCCACCGTCCGCTCCGTGTCCATCGTAAAATCCTCGATGGCATTCCGCAGGTACCGCTCCAGATCGGCGATGGGCAGCTCGCCGCCCTCCTCGTCGAGGGCCCGCACCGCACTGCGGATCGAATCGAGACTTCCGCGGATGCGCTCGTTCGCGTCGTTCATGCGCTTTCGCGCCTCCTCCGGCTTCGTCTCAAAAAGCATGTCTGCCGCATCCAGCGTCATGATCGCCGCCGTGATGGTGTGCCCGACGTTATTGTGAATGCTGCGGCTGATATTTTCCCGTTCCAAAAGTCTGGCGTTTTGCTCCGCCGCGAAGCTCTGTTGCGAGAGCTCGCGGTTGATGCGCCGCTCGTTCATCTCCGCAAGGCTGGACTGCACAAGACGGTTTCTCGTAATCTCCTCTTTCCGTCTGGCCTGCTCGATCCCGTACTTCACAAGCCGCACAACCGCCGTGCACAACGCCACGGCAAATGCGCACACAATCATGCGCGCCACCGTCTGCGCATCAAATTCCGCACGGTCTGCGACCGCGGAATACACTACCCAGGATACCATCGCAATCCCCACCGCCGCCGTCGCCGGAATTCCGTTCACGCAGGCGACGAGCACAAATCCGTACCACCGCCCGCCGGCAACCGCGATCGCCAGCGCAAGAACAAAAACGGCTATGCGCAAAGATCGTCTGAGGGTTGCATTTTCCGCCTCGCAGAGGCTCTCCGACGTGATCGCGATCAGAAGGGCTCCGAGGAGCGCCAGTATCAAAAGCGGCCGGTCCGATCCGACGGCGCTCATCACGCTGATCAACACCGCAACCGCAATATTCACGAATGTAATGATCATGGCAAACCTCCTCTCCCGCCCGCAGGCTCTTTTGCTACCTTTCGCAGTCACCTATTATCATAGCACAAACAGGGCGAAATCATCAAGACTTCGCCCGAAAACCCCCGCCGCGCAGGGGCCTGTTTTCTTTGCTAAAACTCCGTGACATCCGCCTTGCACATGGCGCGGCTTCGTCTCCAGATCGAAGGTATCAACACGCAGATGTTGGAGACCGCGACACCGATGACGCCGATCTTCGACCAGTAGGGCAGATACCGCCCGCCCGGGATGTAATAAAGCTCGTTCAAAAGAAATGTTATGAGCTCCACCAGCCCGATGCCCGCAACGACCGAGACCAGATCGGCGAGCAGGATCTCCGCGGCGCATTTGCGGCGGATCTCACCCTTCGACCGGCCGATGGCGCGGTAGATTCCGAACTCGTAAAGGCGCTTGTTGTAATGTCCGGAGAGCACCGAGTTGACGCTCACCGCCAGCACCACCGACAGCAAAAAGAGCGCAAGATAAAAGATCAGATTAATGGGCTCGAACTGGCTGTTGATCATCGCACGGAAGGACTGCTGGATCTTGCATTTGCTGCCCGCACAGACCTCCTGCACCCGCGCGAATAACTCCTCGTACGAAAGCGTCTCGCTCAACACATGCGCCCGCATGAGCTTCTCCTCCGGAAAATTCTCCACATAAAACACTCCGTATGTATTTCCCTCGATGATCGCGTCCAGCGTGTAAGTCCCCGCCAGGCCGTCGTTCTCATCCACGATATCTCCGAGCTTCCGGCCGCGGTTGTCGGCCATCGCCCTGCTGACCACCAGACTCCGATCATGCACACCGCTGAGATCGCCCGAATATCCGAGGATGCGGAACGCCTCGATCATGTCCTCCGGCGTGTTGAAGCGCACTGCGTAGCCGCCCATGGTAAAGCCCATAGTGCATTTCCAGTCAAGGCTCGGAGCGGCGTAGCCCGAATGCCGCATCACCTTGAGGTCCGGGTCCTTCCCGAGCTGCTCCAGGATGGCGTAGTAATCCGCAAAGTTCTCGTCCTCCACGGACGCCTCCACCTCCACCATTCGCTCGGTGCAGTCGATGATGCCTTCCCAATAATAGTAGTTGCTCTGGATGAAGTTGCCTCCCATGAGAAGCAGCGTCGTCAGGAAAAACATGGCGGCGATCAGCGCGGAGCGACCCTTGTTTTCTTTCACATAGTATATCGCGGAAAATGGTTTCATCGCTCTCCTCCGTCATGGCTGATCTCGCCGTCCCACATCTCGATGATGCGGTCTGCGTCGTCAAGGATGCTCCGGTCGTGGGTCACCACAAGCACAAGACGGTCGGCGGAATACTCCTTTAAGATCCGCATCACGTTAAATGCATTTTCATGGTCAAGAGACGCCGTGGGCTCGTCGGCAAAAAGCACTTTCGGGTCGTTGATCATCGCCCGGGCGATGGCCGCGCGCTGGCACTGTCCGCCCGAGAGCTTGGAAGGCCGCTTGCCGATCTCCCGCTCCCCGAGTCCGAGCTTCGCCAAAAAAGTCTTCGCCTTCTCCGCCGTTGCCTGGTCGCTTTCGACAGCCGCCACCATCACGTTGTCGAGAGCGCTCATGTACGGCACCAGGTAATGCTTCTGGAACACAAAGCCGAACTCGCGTCTTCTGAGCGACTCGCGCTCCGCGTCCGTGATCTTTGTGAGCTCCGTCCCGTTGTAGCACACGCTTCCGTCCGTCGGCTTCTTCAGGGTGGAAAGGCAGTACATCAGCGTGCTCTTGCCGCTGCCGGAGGGGCCGATAATTCCGATGAGTCCCTTGTCCGGAAGGGCGAGGTCAATGCTCTTTAGGGCAAACATTTTCTCGTCCGTATCCATATCGTAGATCATGCTGAGGTTTTTGATATCAAACATCGTTGTCACTCCTTGTATTCTACTCGTGTAGTATCGCGTTGTTTCTCATTTTCCGTGTTGTTCGCGCTAGTCCTCCAGGCGGTCGATGGTCCGGATCCTCCAAATGCTCACCAGCACCGGAATCTGCAGTACCCCGAGGATCAACAGCACAATGGCGCCGAGCCGGGCGATCATTCCCGGGTACCACACCACCGACACGATGCCGGCCGGTTCGAGGATCGCCGCCTTGACGAGAAATGCCGCCGGAAGTGCGATCACCAGGCCGGTGAAGAAGCCGATTCCGAAGATGATGAGCATCTCCCGAAGCATCATCCCGTACACCTCCCACCGGCGGTATCCGATGGACGCGTACAGGCAGTACTCGTTCACGCGGTTTCGCAGGAAGGACACATAGGCAATCAGCATCGTCAGCGCCACGAAGGACATGACAACCGCGGAGATTGCACCAACAATGTCGCCGATCAGATTCTCGCACTCGTCAAGGAACCGCTGTCTGTGCTCCGGCAGACCGGACACGGTGTCCGCCGCGCCGAGCTCCACGCCCATCTCCTCGAAAAATGCCCGCAGATCCGAATTTTTCTCATCATACTGTACGATGTAATAGGTTCCGCAGTTGTAATGGTGGTTCGGCATTCCCGCGCTGATCATGCAATCCGATTCGACCTCGCCCACGATCCGGAACGTCTCGCCGTACCGATCCGAAAGGAACCAGTCTCCGATGGAAAGCTTCGCGTTCTTCAACACCATCGAGGAAATGATCACATCCCCGGGCTCCTCGGGAAGCCTTCCGCCGACCAGCTTTGCGCCGGTGTGCTCTAAGTACCGCTCAATCTCCTCTTTCGTCGTGTACAGCGGAAACTCCTCCGACCAGTTGCCCACGACAGCCTGGTAGTTCGCCTGCAACACCTGCGCCCAGGTGATATCCGAAACGCCGTCCTTCGCCAGCAGGGCGTCGTAGATCACCTGCATTTTCTCCTGCGGCGTCGCATCCTCTGCGCCCTTTACCGCGGACTTCGCAAGCGTCTTTTCGCTCAGGTCGAAAAAGCCGATCTTCTTCGGATACTCCAAAAGCATGGGCTTAAAGCCCTCCACCGACGTCATCAAAAGCACATGCACGATGTAGATCACCGCAAATGACAACGCCAGGGCGGATATCATCGTCGCCACACTCTTTTTGTTGTTCTTCACATATTTCCATGCGGACAGATTAGATTTCATATCGCAACCTGCTCCTTTTTCATTCTGACATCATCATACCGAACTCCCCCGCAAAAGGAAAGTGACCGCAGTCACGATTTCCGTCCGGGGAACCATGACTGCGGTCATGTAGGTTTTCCTGTAATTGTCGTAAACCTGTCCTTTATCGCTCGCGTTCATAGGCCTCGAAGATGCGCCTGCGGCCGGCTTCGGACACGTCCCGCGCCGCACTCTTCGCAAGAGCCTCGATCTCGGCGTCGGTATATGTGCGGCCGGATACATCCGTGCGACCGTCTGCGGTTACGCGGACTCTTGCGTTCTGCCGCCGCAAAAGGATTGCCGCTCCCAGAATCGCTGCGGAAAATACCGCCGCAAGGACGATCACATAGCTCTTCACTGCCTTCTTCGGTTCCGGCTCAGCATAGTAGCCCGCAAAGTATTTGTAGCTGGTCGAGCCGTCGTCGATGCTCCCCATCCAGAACCCGGGAGAAACTTCCCCCGTTCCCGTGAGATCAATATTTAGCGCATCAGTATACTGAAACCGGATCATGTCGCCGAAACGCTCGGCAATCGCCTGCATAGCCGCGGTCTGTGTCTCCTCAGGCACCTGCGAGTAAATGTCCACGATAACACAGTTCTCCCGCTCGTTCACGCTGGCAGCGGTAACCACCGGAGGATCATATACATTGGCAAAATCCCCCACCGCGCTGTTGGCGGCCTCGCACAGCTCAATATATGTGTACTTCATCGTAACAACGCGGACATCGGTCACACCGCGTTCCGTGAAGCCGTTCACGATCGTCTCCCGGTCGGCGTCCGTTGTCAGGCCGACGCAGTACACGTCAGACTCGTCCTGCCAGACGCCGGCGACGCCTGGCGTCGCATACTTCAGGCGAAAAATGTACCGGGAAAGCGATATCTCCCGAAGATCCACCTCTGTCACGACGTACACGGTCTCCGCTTCGACATCCGGCCCGAGCCAGCCCTCAGGCGTCGGTGACGGCGGCCAGGGCGTCGGGGTCGCTGACGGCATCGACGTCTCATCCGCCCGCGCAAGATTCACAGTTCCGGCCAGTGCCAAAGCCACCAGCCCGGTCAATATCACAACACGTATTGCAACACGCACATTTTGCAATAACTTCATCGGTTACCTCCTGTTCCGAGCAGCGTTACCGACTGCTTCCGTTCATCATTTTCCGAAGGTTTTTCTGCGCCTTCCGATACCTGCGGTAGACTGCCGACAGCGACATGTCCGTAATGCGTGCGATCTCCTCAAACGTGAGATCACCGTTGACATGCAGCGTAAACACATCCCGTTCCGACGGCTCCAGCCGCTCGATGGCTTCCGTGATCAGGGCTTCATTTTCCCACGCGAAGCTGTCCGGGCAATCCTCCTGCTCGGTCGTCAAATCCTCCCGCAGCTCCTCGTGCGAACGCTTGCGAAGGGTCATCAGCGCCTCGTTCCGCACGATCTGCAGGATGTATGCGCGGCCGTTCTCGATATCGTCCGTGCGCTCTCTGCGAAGCATCTTCAAAAATGCTTCCTGCACCGCGTCCTCCGCATCCGCGCGATTGCACAGGATGCGACAGGCAACGGTATACATCGGGCGGCTCATCTCCTCATAAAGCAAGGTAAAAGCCTCCCGACTCTGCTTCATGGATCGGATCCATTCTGTGAGTTGGCTTTGATCTGCCGGCATTTGTCAAACCCCTCCTCTCACTTACTATGATGCACGGAAATGCCGCATTTTCCGCTTCGCCACAAAACTTTTGCGAAAAAGTTTCAAACGATTGCGAAAAATGCGGCCAAACTTCCTGAAAAAATCAATCTCCCACCGGCTGCGGCAATCACTCCGCAGCGTTCTTATTCTTCAGCTGCTCGCTCGCTTCCATCAACTCGGGGTCGGCAAAACAATTGCCCATTTCAACATACCAGTAATCGTTCTCGCCCTTGTGAAGCAGGCGGGCATATGCGTAGTACTCCGCCCCGCCGTCACCGCATTTGAGGAAACAATTGTTCCCGATGATCTCGACCGGCGGATGATACTGCGCATAGTATTCGGTAATATAATCGCAGCAGAATTGATACAGTTTTCGAGCACGCGCCTCGTCGTAGATTTTAAAGTCAATATCGCTGTATCCTTTTCTCGTCGGATTCGATATATTGTCCTTATACGCGATGACCTTCGCCGGATCATCGATGTCATAACAGGGTTCTGTTGCATAGTGCGAGTACCCCACACGCAACAGACGGTCATAACCGCTGTACCCGGGATCTATACCGTAATCGAAAAAAAACGTCTCGCCATAGCTGTATGTGCCGTAACTTAACGGTTCCATTCCGATCGCGCCAACAACTTTATCGTACATGTCATATTTGTTCTCTCCGAGCTTCGGTTCGCAGGTCATAAGCACATCCAACAATTTTCGGATCGTCGCCTCATCGTTCACATCGATGAGTAACATCCTGGCGAGCCAGTACTCGTCCGACCACATATCCGGCTCTTCGGTGACGGGCGCCTCGGTAACCGTGACCGTAATCTCCGTATCCTGCTTTCTGCGCTTCCCGCTCGAGCTATCCTCATCCTCCTTCGTGGCGGCAACGTAGATGCCGACCGCAACAACACCTGCACAAACAATTGAAATAATCGAGATAATCAGCTTTTTCATCATTAACCCTGTCCCTTTCTTTATCGCCTCGGCAGCGATAACAGATCCGGCTTCCCCTATGGAAGCAGCGGCAGATGCGGACAGTTCAACAAGCGAAGCGGACATCGGCCTCAAGGGCACCTGTTCGGCTTCTTTCATAAACAGCAAAGCTAGGAACGGCAGCGCCACGGTGTACAGCTTCGTATTGGTTTCTTTCTCATATCTCTCGACCTCCTTCTTGATTTTCTTTCTGGCAAAACCAAGACGCCACAGAACGGTTCCCTGGGGAATTCCCATGGCCTCGGAGATTTCTTTCGTGCTCATCTCATCGAAGTAATGCAGGATGATCGTCGTTCTGACATCGTCCGACAGAGCCTTCTCGATAATGTCCATGATAATCTTTCGTCTCTCCTCCGACTCCGCGACGGACTCCGGCAGAAAATCCTCCGGGACATACTCGACATCCTCAAAAAATTCCTGCTCCACCGCCTGCGTCCTCGTCCTCGAGAGAAGATCCAGACATTTGTTGGCACAGATCTTCTTCAGCCACGGCACAACTTTCGACTTATCCTGCAGTGTGTCGTAGGATTCGAGCATTTTCACAAATGTGTCCTGCACGACATCCTCGGCGTCGGCCTCGTTTCGCAACAGCGACATGGCCGTCCAATACACCGCACGATAGGCTTCGTTGTAGATTTTTTCACATTCTTTCGGCGTCATTTGCCTGCCTCCTTATCCGCATCTACTCTATAGACGCACAGCGGGCCGGAATTATTTGCTGGTTTTGCAAAAAAATCTTAGAAAGTTTCGAAAAATTCGATCACGCCTACTCGAGAATCGTGATCCGACCGTCAACCTTCGCGTCAAGTCCGTTGTTGGTCGCAAAATACTCCTCGATAATGTTGTTGACCGACGTCGCCACGACGCGCGGCTTCATGTTGGCCTTGACCTCCTCGAGCGGAATGCCGAAGAAATCATCGAAGTTATTGAAGTGATACGCCTGAATGCCGAGCTTGATACGCATGTCGTCGGTGACATCCTCGCCACGGAACGTGAGCGCCTCGATTGTATGCGTCGACTTCCGGTACGTCACGCGAAGCGCCGAGGAAATCTGGTAAAATTCAGTCTCGCCGACCCAAGCGTCGTCGCGGAAGAGGTGTTGGAAAATCCGGCGGATCTGCGCGCCGGTTACTTCCACCATGTAAAGCGGATCGTCGAAGGGTGTATTTTCAATCATATCCTGGTACTCGATGACAGGGCCGAGTTCCTTCTTGCGAATGCTTCCCGAGCCGAACATCATGACGTCGTAGCTCGCCTCCCATGCCATAATGTCCGCGTAGAGGTTGCCCATCTCGGTCTCCTGCTCGCGGCAGGGATGCGTGAGTTTCCGAGCCCAGCGCGTCACGACACGCTTGTATTTGCTGTCGGTCTGCGTGCGGTAGCTGTCGATCAGCTCGTCCATGATCTCGTCCTTCGGCGCCGTCTCCTCGTTGATCGGGACGCACTTCCAGCGCAGGTCGACAATCTCCTTCTTGTCGGTGTCGTACTGAATGTCAAAGCGGCCGACCACGCTCGTGCCGGTGCCGGCCTGCACAATCGGAATGCCGTTCACGACCTCTGCCGCGTCCATAAACGTGTGGGAATGTCCGCCGATGATCATGTTGACGCCCCAGTCGGGATCGAGCATCTCCGCGAGCTTGCGGTCATTGTCGATGCCGATGTGCGTGAGAAGAATCGTCATGTCCGTGCGCACCGTGCGGTAGTTGTCGCAGATGATACCGACCTCCTTCGCCGCGGATTCAAGGTCGATGAAGGTGCCGATGATCTTCTCATTTTTCGTCGACGCGAGCACTTCCTCGGTGAGGATGCCGATAAACATGATGCGCATGCCGCCGACCTCCAGGTTGATGTACGGCGTGAAGACGCGCGCGTTGTTCATCGTGATGAAGAGGTTCGCGTTGACGATCGGGAATTTGGCGCATTTTTCGAGGAAGAGAAGGTGCGCAAAGCCGTAGTCCACCTCGTGGTTGCCGATGGTCGCAACGTCCGGGTTTAAGTTGTTCATCAGATCGATGGTAGAGAGACCCTGGTACTCCGAGTCGATCACGGAGCCGCGGAACATGTCGCCCGCGATGGCGTAAACCACATTCTCGCGCTCGCTGCGGATCTTGTTCACATACCCGGCCAGCCGCGACAGACCGCCGGTCTCCTTCCCGTCCGTAACCTTCGGCAGAAAATCCCCGTGCAGGTCGTTGGAGTGCAATATCGTCAGTTTCTTAATGCCGCTTTCTTCCATGTCTTTTTCCTCCGCTTGCCGCCTTTGGGCTGATACTTCATCATACCATATTTCCGCAGGAAACGGTAGCCTTTTGCACACAAAAAAGGCAAGTTGCAAAATGCAACCTGCCCCGGTTCTCTGCCTTCCGCAGCCTAGTAGTATACGCCGTCCCAAAAGCGCTGCTGCAGGACTTCTCCGGTGATCGCGTCCACGCGCACCGTGGAGTTACGATTGATCGTAAACTCGTAAAACAGTCTGCCCTCTGCATCCGCTGTAAGCACGTACTCGCCGCGGATGGCCGCCTTTTTCGTGTACCGGAAGATCGTGCTCTCATTTGCCTTCGCGAGGGCATAGACCGCGTCCGTGAACTCCGATGCCGGCCGGACCTTCTCACGCTCTGCAAACGCCACCTCCGGAATGCGTTCCAAAAGGCCGTACCGGTGCGAGCCCCAGACCACCCCGCCGCCGGCCGTCATGCCGGTAGAGATCGAGTAGTCACACTCGACCACGCCGTCCGTCATGCGATAACCGAACAGCCGGAATTCATCCTTCCCGTACGCCGAGTTAAACCCTGAGACATACACATCCAGCGTCAGCTCCGCATCGCCTTTGCGCATCTGCTCCAGCACATACGCCTTGTTCTCTTCGCTCAGATTGGGCTCGTCGAACAGCGTGCTTGCATAGTATGTGTGCTCGCCGATCTTCTCGATCTTCGCCTCGGAAAATGCTGCCTTCTCCGCCCCCCGGCTCGCCACCGGTTCGATGCCGTTCGTCCACACAAATACAGCCGTCACCGCCGCGGCTAACGCCATCAACAGTTTTCCAAACATCGTTTCATCCTCCCAAATACCGTTTCACCCTGCGCATCGCACAAGGCTCGTCCCCGATTACACCATAGAAACGATCTGCAGAAACGGATTTATGGAAGAATTTTTGAGTGCTCCGTTAGTCCTCCGAAGCCCGGGCGCCTTCCCCTGCGGAAGTCCCGCGCATCCGCTCACCGAGCTTGCGCACCAGCGTGATTGTGGGCCCCAGGAACAGCGCCATCAAAATAATCCCGACAATCGGGACGCCGCCCACCAGCACACCGACCACGATGGCTGCCGCGTCCCAGGCGATGCGCACCAGCATCGGCGGTACCTTCGGCCAGCGCCCTGTCACCTTCTCTGTGAGGATGATGGGCAGCCCGTCGTAGGGTGCCACGCCCATGTCCGCGTTGATATACACCGCAGCACTCACGATGAAGCAAAACAACGCGACGAGGAAAATGCTCCACCGGCTCACCGGCATCGTAAATGCTTTCGCGGGGATGCATTTTCCCCAGAGCCAGTCGAAGAAATCGGCGTAGTAGCCGACCAGTACCATGTTAAAGAGGGTACCGAACCCGATCAGCGAGCGCTTGCAGGCAAATACGATCGCCAGCATCACGGCGTTTACGATCAACTGCCACGTGCCGAAGCTTAAGCCGATCCGCGCCGCCGCAGAGCGGTTCATAAATGTGCACGGATCCGTGCCGAGATCGCACAGGATCAGAAAAGACAAAAAGAATCCCATCCCGAACACAGCCAGAAAGCAGATCAGGACTTCTCTTTTTTGAAAGCGAAAACTCATGTGACATTTCTCCTTGCCCCGATACTTCCCCGGCGCACAAAAAACGAGGGTACATCAGGCTCTCACCCAATGTACCCCCGATTGATTCAAATTGCAATGGATTATTCAGTGTAACCTTGCGATTACTCTGCATCCTCGCGTCTTCTTCTGTAAACAACTACAGCGATCATTGCTGCAACTGCGATTGTAAGAAGAATGGTCCATACAAACGTCTGCGCGGTATCGGCAGTCTTCGGCGATTCAGGAGTCTTGCTCTCTTCCTTCTTCGGCTCTACAGGCTGATCGTCAACGGGCTTCTCCTCTTCCTTCTTCGTAGCCTCAGGAACCGTAATCTTAGCCGAAACCTCACCGTCCTCGAACTCGATCGTCAGATCGTATTCGCCGGGCTCAAGCGTCTCAAGGTACTCGTTCATGATCGTGAGATCCAAACTACCGGACTTCGCAATGTAAGCGCTTACCGGAGGAACCTTTCCGCCGATCTTGAATCCCTTGAACAGGCTGAACGTGATCCAGTCATCGACGTTACGATGAACGATCGGATTCATATTCGTTCCGCGTACCCATACAAGGCTGCCCGTGATGGTGTAGAAGATGCTCGTATCCTTCTTAACCTTGATGGTGTAAGCTCCGTCAGCATCCTTGTACTTAACCGTAAGCTCCTGAGCATCCGTAGCCTTCATGCTGTCGAAGCCGGTTACCATATCAACCGTTACCGGAATCTCGGTCTTGGAACCGTCCTTCCAGGTAAACTCAATCTTCAAACCATCGATATTAAGCTTCTCGCCGATCTTGTATTCCTTCTTTACAGTATCCGGAATCACGATCTGCATCTTCACGATCTCATTCGTGAGCTGAGGAATTTCCTTCTCTTCCTTATGCTCGGAATCGTTCTTGCAAACACGAACCATCTTGCCGGGCTTGGTGTAATCGGCATCCTCAACGATCTTCCACACATCCCAATCATGATCGGTCTTATCAAGAACCTTCGCCTCGGAGGAAAGAACCTTCTCGCAAGCAGTACATCTTACTACCATATCAACGCTGCCGTCAACAAGGCACTTAGGCTCCACACGGTTCTCTTCGTGTTCCTCACCGGGGATGTGCTCTGCGGTGAACTCAACGTATACTACATAGTTGATTCCGTATCCGATTCCGCTTCCGGCTCCCTTGTTCACATAGTACAGATTTGCTTCCTTTCCGTCTATGGTTGCCGTTATCGTTCCCTGCTCAGGCAACTCTAAGTACGGGTTGACAGTGACATTCTGCTCCAGAACATACTTGGTGCCGCCCTTAACCTTACCGGAAAATACTGCCGGCATGGAAGCACCCGCCTTGTCAAGCGCTACAATCTCTTCAAGCGAAGCTTCGTAAACCTTGGTCTCTCTGAGGATTAAATCCATCTGACCATAGTTGTGCTTGACATTCGGCCAGGTTGCAACTGCAAGCGTTACCGGAGTTACCTCTACCGGTGCAGCCACCACAACTTCCGGTACTGTAGTCTCATTCAAAATTCTTATGAGTGACGAAATCCTGTTGCGTTCAGAATTGAAAACAGCATCACGATTATCAAAAGTCGGATTAATAGCTATGAGAGCATCGGAATTCGACTGAGCAATTACGGCATCCTCGGAATCCGGGCGAATAGCTACACCATACATCGTGCCGCATACAAGCTTATCGAAGCTAAACGCAAGTGCCGAAACCTTCTTTGCATTAACCACAAAATCGATCGACTCAGTTTCTTCAGAAATCACATAATTGTCATTCTTAAGATAAGCCGTTGCCTTATAATTGCCGGGAATACCAGCTGAAGTGTTCTGATAAATTTCGGTACTTATCCGAACATATACATCTACTGTATCTCCACCAACAAGTGCACCTTCCTTGATTGCTGCCACTGGTTTAAAAGTATCACCATAATTGAACGTGAACGGTCCTACGTTCGACCAAACAACAGCGATTTCCTTCGCGGATACAACAACCGGAACTGTAATCGAAGCTTCCTCGTGCGTATCGGTCTGAGGTGCAGTGAGCGTGATCGTTGTCTCACCGACCTTGACAGCTACAAGCTTGCCGTCCACAACCTTAACAAACGTCTCGTTGCCGCTCTCGATAAGGATCTCCTCACCGTGCGAATCAACAGTGAGCGTCATAGTCTCACCGTACGTAAGATTGATCACTTCATCATCAAACGAAATCTTACCCTCGAGTCTGTTGACATCGACAGTATAGTAGAAATTCTTGCCCGCGTACGTAACCGTAAGGAGCAGGTCCTTCGCAGCCTTCGAAGAATCGAAGCCGGAAACCATATCTTTCGTTACGTCAATCTCGGTCTCCTTTGTACCCTGCTTAACGACAATCTTAAGGTTGGTTACACTAAGTTCATCGTTAACAAAATACTGCTTATCCGCGTAGTCGGAATCGAGCGAGTAAACCTTCTCAGCTTCCTTTGTCTTAGCCTTCAGGGTAATCGCTCCCGTAATCTTCGTATTAGCGAAGTCAAACGCCTTGGTACTATTTCCGTTAAACCATCCGATAAATTCGTGCGTTTCATCCTTCGGAGTGACGCCCGTAGGCTCGGATGCTTTTTGACCTTTCAGTACCCACTGAGGATCAACGCTCTTGTTGATCTTATTGTTTCCGTCAAAGGTAACCTTGTAATACGTGAACCAGTTCGCATAAACTGTGGTATTCTTCGTAATTGCCTTCGTGAAATCAAATTTCGTCGTGCGTTCCGGATTGCTGTACCAGTCGTCAAAGTCATGACGAATGCCGGATCTCTCCAGGCTGGTATTGTTTCCGCAAACTACATCCTGCGGAATCTGATTTTCCGAAATCGTGCTGCCCACTGCAACCTTAACAGTAGCAATGATTCCGTCTTCATAGCCGTGACGATCGTCCGTACCGGGCTCTGCAAGGAAGGTTACCGTCACATGCGTCTGGGTCCACTTTGCGTAAATCTTCGTGTTCTGATTGATAGCCTGATCGAAATTAAACGGAGTCTTGAGATCCTTGTCTGCAAACCATCCGTCGAAGCGGTAATCATCCGCCTTCGGATCATTCGGTTTGGTCACCTTGTCACCTTCATTGATGATCCGCTGAGTGATCTGCGTTCCATGACCGTTCATCTCAAAGGTAACCGTCACCTTCGACTTCTTCGTCCAATGAGCATAAATCGTCGTATTCTCGTTGATCGCCATGGTCGCGAAATTGAACTTCTGACCACCGTTCTGCTTCGTATACCAGCCATCAAACTTGTAATTGTTGTCTGTAGGCGCATCGTCCGGCTCCGTTGCAAAGCCGCCCTTGGCAACCGTCTGATTCTGCGGCTGGGGTGCGCCGTGGCCGTTCAGCTCAAAGGTAACCTTAAAGGTAATCTGCGTCCACTTTGCGTAGATTATCGTGTTCGTAGAAATGGGCGTATCCCACTTGAACGAATTCTTGCAGTCCTCATCCGAGAACCATCCGCCGAACGTGTAGCCTTCTTCCTTAGGATTTTCCGGCTGCGTTGCCGTTCCGCCTGCATAGAAGGACTGCGATTCAACCTGCGTTCCATGGCCCTTCATATCGAAGGTAACCGTTACTTTCGTCTTCTCCTTCCAACCGGCGTAAAGGGTATAGCCCTTATTGTCGATCTTATTCATGGTGCCGTTGAAAAGGAACTTTGTCGTGCAGTTCTGATTAGTATACCAACCTGTAAACTCGTATTTGTCATCGGTCGGAGCCGGCGTCGGTTCCGTTACCAATTCACCCTTTACAAGCTTCTGCGGTTCGATTGTCTGGTCGCCGCCGTGGCCGTTCAAATCGAAATCAACGAGATAACCCCACTTTGCGTAGATAATGGTGTCAACATCAATACCCTTGGTGAAATCGAACAGCGTAGTAAACGCAGAATCCGCGTACCAGTTAAGGAAGGTATGATCCTTATCGAATGTGCACTCCGGATCCGGATCAGGACGGGTAATCGTTGATCCCCTGGTAATCCAATAAATATCATCCTCGACGTACCCATGACGTCCGTTATGTGTGAACGTTACCTTGACAAGCTTCGTCCACTTTGCGTAAACCGTCGTGTCTGCATTGATCGCCGTCGCACCGAAGTTGAACTCGGTGTCACCGGCTGCGGTCGTGTACCAGCCTTCGAACTTCCAGCCTTCGGCCGTAGGATCGTTAACGGGTCTCGTGGCATGTCCGCCGGGCGTAACCGTCTGTGCCTGCGGCTTGGCGCCGTGACCGTTCATATCAAAATCAACGGTGAACTTAATATCCTTGTAATCCACATAGAGATCCGTTACTTCCGTGATAACAGTCTCGGAAGGATCAATCGCCGTGTACCAGCCATAATTCCATTTATAGAGAAGAATCTGCTTATTCTCCTTCTGCAGGCTTTCAGGAATGGTAACCGTCTTACCATACTCGATATAAGCCGTTGCAAGAACTTTATTACTGTCGTAGAATCTCACGCGGCACGTGTAGACGCAACGAACTGCATTCGTAGGTTCGGAAGCGGCGATAACAACGTCACCGTCATTTGTGTGCTTTACGATCTGCACGGTGCAGCGGAACAGCTTTCCTTTTCTCGCCACATCGATACCGCCCTCTACACCCTCAGTGGAAAGAGGAAGACTTACTTCAATCGAATCCGATGTCCAGTCGCGGTAAATCTTGTCGCTGTCCACCTTGTTACCGTTCTGTGTAATCTTGGAAACCGTCCACTCCTCATCATTCTCGTACTTTTCTTCCCATTTATACACGAGCTTGTAACCGGCTTCATGCTTGACATTGGAAATCTTCGCCTTGAATGTGAACTTCGGAGCGAAGCCGTATTCGTTTCCATTGTTCTGGAACGGGTAATCTTTCGGCTGCTCTGTAATCTCGATACCGTACTTGCTCCATACAGCATTGAGAGTAAGATTCGAGTTTACTATATTATTGAAATTATACGGGTTGTTCGGATTGGTGGTATACCAGGAGGTAACCACATAACCGTTCTGCTCAGGAATCTCCGGCTCAGCTACTGTAGTGCCCTCTGCAATCTTCTTAACGATGTCCTCGCCGTGACCTTCGCCAAGCTTGAACGTAACCGTTACGGCATCGGAAGTTTTCACATACAGCGTCCTGCCGTACGTAATTGCAGTATTGGTATTAAATGCAGTATAACTATGGTTTCCGGTCTTTTCTTCAACGGAAGTGATAATCTTACCACTAATCGCATTCGTCAAATCCAGCTTTGTATTATAAGGAACTTTTACCTCGCCTACCTTCGAATGGTTTCCGTTGCGATTAAGAAAAGTAACCTGGCACTGATAGTCAACCTTCACGGAATCCGTCACAACGGTTCCGACCAAATTCTCGTAGTAATCCGTTTCGGAAGGATAGAACGAGTAAAGCCTAATTACGCAACGATACTCACTGCCTCTGGCGTCACGAAGACGATCGCCCGTGATCGCGAACGTTTCCGTAAACTTAAGCTTATACTTCATTGCAGTATCATTGTTATCATAACCTTCATGGCTATGCGCTTCATCCTCTTTTGTTTCTTTATCCCATACGATGTCAGTCCAGTTATCAGCACCGGCCTGCTTTATCTGCCACTGGCAGAAGGCATAGTGATACGGACTCGACAACTTCGGGACTTCAACATCAAAGGAAAATACAGGCGCAAAGTCCTGTCCTTCCGATCCCTTGTTGAGATACGTGTAGTTCACAGGCTGCTTTTTAATCTGAATCTTAGAGCTCAGGTCTTCGATGACGTTTGAGCTGTTGTCATCAGCATCAGCCTTGTTTGTCCCTACCATTCCTGCGACCAGGACAATCGTCAATACCATTGCCAGGATTCGCATGAACGAAGAGAACTTACTAAAGTGTTTCATACATCCCTCCATAGATTATGGTGCCGAAGTGTTTTTTGCAGTACTTTGTTCCTCTTATTAAGCAGATCAGTTCCTCTTAACGGTACTTTTTCCTCTGAAAACAAGCTCCGGCATATTAATATAGCCTCAAACATGTCCCATTATAGAGGAAGCCGGCACTTTATCACAGTACAGTTTGAGTAAAAAATCGTCAATTTGAGTAATTTTTTGCGGAAAATCGAGGGATTCTTACAAAAACGTAAGCATTGCATAAGTTTTATGCAATTATGCATCGATTTTGCATGCTATGCATCCGGTCATGTACAAAGAAAGAGGCGTTCTACTCTCCTAGAAAAGAGCATCACACCTCTATCGCATTTTCATCTACTTTTGTAGTCCCCTGTATTCTCAGGCATTTTCCGTCGACTGCTTTACGTACATCAAAACGGAGACGCAGAACATACCGGGTTCGCTCTCAAAATTCACCACACCGCCGTAGCGGCCGACGATCTCGCGCACCGATTCGGTGCCGATCCCCTTGCCGTCATGCTTCGAGGACAGGTATTCGCCGCTGCGGTTCTGTCTCGGCTGATCGGTGTTGGTGTTGTCCACCGTGAACGCGATGACACCATCGCCCTGAAATCCACCGTGGATCCGGACGGAAGGCTGCTCGGCGGACTGGCGCGTACAGGCTTCCACTGCATTTTCCAAAAGATTACCGAGCAACACGGCCAGGTCGCTGTGCTCGATCGCAACCTTCTCGGGCAGGACGAACTCCGAGCGGAACTCGATCTCCTGCTCGGCCGCCATCTGCGCAAAATACGTCAAAACGGCATTTGCCGTCATATTCTCACAATACGTCATGGGCTCCTCAAGGCGGTGAACCTTTCGGAAGGAGTCGATGTACTCGCGGAGCGCCGCCACATCCATGTTGTCGGCAAACTGCTCCAGCAACGCCACATGATGACGAAGATCGTGTCGGGTCTTGCGCGCATCCATGATTCGCTTGCTCAGATCATCGTATTCCATGACCTGCACCGCGAGGGCCTGATTTTCCGCGCGGGTCTTCAAAAGAAGGTTGTGCTCGATGATCATTCGGATGACCATGTGGTAGATCAGGAAAGAGGAAGCAAAGATGGCGATGAGGTACAATACGTTCGAAAGCTTCGACGCGCAGTCCAGCGAGCTTCCGGTCCGGTACAGATTCTGCATCCAGAACATGTAAAATGCAGCCGGGATCAGCCAGCAGTACCGCCATGCCGTACTCTCGCCCTCCATACCCATGATCGCGACGACATCCCTGTGGATGGCGAGTGCGAACGGGATAAAGACAACGACGATGGCGAAGACGATGGTGACCGACGCCGTCCAGCAGTAGCCCTTGTAGGCCTTCACCGGATTCCACACGATCTCGATATGTTTCCCGACGAAGGACGTCAGACCGCCCACCGTATACAGCATAAAGAATACAAACAAAAGCTTTCCGATCTGATCCTTGATGGCCAGAAGAAGCAGTGCGATCAGCACCACCGACTGAATGATCTCAACGATCGCACCGATCTTGACGTTCTCCATGATCCGGGTTCCAAGGAACGAAACGCTGACCCACGAAACGCCCATACAGGAGAACAGGATCGCCGAAATCTTCTGCGAAAAGCGGGAGCGATATCGAAGGATCAGATAGCCGAAGAAAATGATCGGCGCGCTCCGCAGGATCGCATACAAAACAAATTCCCAACGCGAATAGCCCATCTTCTACCCCCTTGCCCGAAGGTTCCGGAAGAGATGGTCGGCGTGCAGCTGCTTCAACTCTGCACGTCTTCCGCGGCTGGTCGGCACAACGGCACCGCCGCGGAGGTACACAGCATCCTCCTCAATATTCACGATCTGTCCGAGATTGACAATGATTCCCTTGGTGCAGGTGGCAAACTCGCCGCGGCTGCACATCAGCTTTTCCATCTCCGCCTGGGAGGTCCACAACCCGTGCACGGTCCCGTCCGTAAAATGAACCATGACCTTGTGGTTGCTGTACTCCGTATAAACGATGTCGCACATGCGGCACTTCGTATCGTCCGGCAGGACGATGTAGCGCTCGCGCTCGTACTCCGTGAGGTCGATGGAATGGAGCATTTTCCGGACCGAAGCCGTATTGAACGGCTTTAAGAGATAGTAGTCCGCGCTCACGGCGTAGCTCTCCGCCGCAAAATCATTGCTTGTGGTAATAAACGAGATGCGAACGACGGCGTCCACCTTGCGGATCTCCTCCGCAACATGAATTCCGAGGGTATCGCCCATATAGATATCAAGAAACACCAAATCAAACCGTCCCGGCTCAAAAACAGCGAGGAACGATTGACCGCTGTCGTACAATTCAAAAGAAACCTGCGTGTAACCGGTCTCGGAGAGGCACGTCTGCAGATCCTTCTGCAAATGCGCCGAATCCTCACGGCTGTCATCCACGATTGCAATTCGCATGTAATTCTCCCGTGAAAAAGACCCTCCGCGGAAACCACGGAGAGTCCCGATTCTCAAACATTGTAATGATATCACAGTGTCTGACAATTCGCAAGTGGCTTGCGCCGCGGAATCACTTGCTTTTTTGCAAGTTTCGCTGCGCCGCCTCGTCCCTTTCCCGGATCTGCGCCCGGCTGATCTTGCCGTTCGCTGTCCGGGGCAGCCGGTCCGCAAACTCGATGATGCGGGGATACTTGTAGATCGCGGCACGCTCCTTCACAAAATCCTGCAGCTCTGTCTTCAAGTGTCCCTCCGGCCGGAAGCCCTGATTCAGGATCACGCTGGCCTTCACCACCGTCCCGCGGGTTTTCGACGGGAAGCCCGTCACCGCGCACTCAAACACCGCCGGGTGGCGCATCAATATGTCCTCCACCTCGGACGGACCGATGCGGTAGCCGCTTGATTTGATGACGTCGTCGTTGCGGCCGACGAAGAAGAGATTGCCCTCCGCGTCCATGCGCGCCTTGTCGCCGGTATGGTACACGCCGCCGCGCCACACCTGTTCGTAGCGCTCCGGCTCGCCAAGGTACCCCTTGAAGATTCCGACAGGGCGGACTCCCGGCGTCTCCGGCAGGATGACGATCTCGCCCTCCTCTCCGGCTGCGACCTCCCTTCCGTCCTCATCCGTAAGGGCGATCCGGTACAGAGGCGAGGCCTTTCCGACGCTTCCCGCAACGGGCGTTCCGTCCACCGGCGTGCAGATCTGCAGCGCCGTCTCGGTCTGCCCGAAGCCGTCCCGCACCGTAAGCCCCGTTGCCCCGGCAAACCGCTTCGCGACTTCCGCCGGCATCGGCTCTCCCGCCGTCGTCACCTGGCAAAGGGAGGAGAAGTCGCATTTTCCGAGGTCCTCTAAAATAAAATACTTGTAGATCGTGGGCGGCGCGCAAAATGTGGTGACGCGCTCCTCCGCAATGACGCGAAGCATCTCGCCCGCGAAGAAATTCTCGTAATCGTACACCATGACCGCCGACCCGACAAACCACTGGCCGTACAGTTTGCCCCAGGCGGATTTGGCCCAGCCGGAGTCCGCCACCGTGAGGTGAAGCCCGCCGTCCGTGGCGCCGTGCCAGCGAAGCGCGGTGTAGATATGCGCGATCGGGTACGAAAAATCATGCACGACCGCCTTCGGCGCGCCGTTGGTCCCCGACGTAAAATAATACAGCATATCGTCCGTTGCCTTCGTGTCTGCCCGCTCCCACGCTTCGTCCGCCTCCGCGACGATCTCGTCAAAGTCCGTCCAGTCCGCGTAGCGTCCGCCTGCCGTAATCGGGATCACGTCCGTCCCCCGCACCGCCTCCGCGACCTTGCCGCAGAGATCCTCCGTGCAGGCGCAGATGACAGCTTTCGCACGGGCCGCCTGCACCCGCTCCGCGATGTCCTCTGCGGAAACCATGTGCGACGTCGGCACCGCGACGGCGCCGATCTTGTGAAGTGCAACAATGGCGATCCAGAATTCCGCGCGGCGCTTTAGAAGCAGGAGCACCGGCATTCCCCTGCCGACGCCGAGCTTCACAAGGGCGTTGGCCGCCTTGTCCGTAAGGCGTTTGATGTCCGCGAAGGTGTACCGCGTCACCTCACCCCCGGCGCTTCGATGCACCAGTGCAAGCTTCTCCGGGCACTCTCTCGCGTGGCGGTCCACCACGTCGTAGGCAAAGTTGAAATTCCCGGGGCACTGCGTCTCTATGCGCGCGATCCCGCCGTCCGGCGACGCAATCTCCCGATAATAGTCCTCAAAGATTTTTGACATTTGTTTGTTGTCCATTCGTTTATCGTGGAAGCGGCATTTTCCGCCGTTTTTTCGAACTAATAGCCGACCCTGCGGAACCTCCGGTAGCGCCCTTCCAGAAGTTCGGGCATCGGAAGCTCCGAAAGCCTTGCAAGCTCCTCCGCGATGTCCGCAGCCAGCTTCTTGCGCTCATCGGTTTTGCACACGCGGTCGATCAATCCCGCCTTGTGGAGCTTCGCCGCGGTCAAGCCGAGAGCTTTCGCGGCTTCCGCCGCCTTCTCCGTCGATTTCCAAAGGATGTTTGCGCAGCTCTCCGGCGAAACGACGCTGAAATATGCGTCCTCCATCATCCAGATGCGGTCGCTGTGGCACAGTGCAAGCGCTCCGCCGCTGCCGCCCTCGCCGATGATCAGCGAGAGAACCGGCGTCGCCAGGTCCGCCATCTCGAAGAGATTGTCCGCGATGGCCCGCCCCTGTCCGTGCTCCTCCGCGTCCACGCCGCAAAATGCCCCCGCCGTATCCACGATGCACAGCACCGGGCGGTGGAATTTGGCGGCCTGCTTCATGAGCCGGAGGGATTTGCGATAGCCCTCCGGGTGAGCGCTTCCGAAATTGCGTCGGATCCGCTCCGCCGTGGTCTTGCCCTTCTCAATTCCGATCACCGTGACCGGAATCCCCGCGATCGAGCCGATTCCCGCGATCACCGCGCGGTCGTCCCCGTAGAGCCGGTCGCCGTGAAACTCCATAAAATCGGGAACCATCCGCTGTATGTAGTCCGTCGCCGTGAGCCGCCGGTCTCCCCGCGCTCCCAGCACGATTTCGTAGTCCTCCATCCCGTGGTCACTCCGTTTGTTCTACCGTTGTAGTATCATTATCAACCGCATGTTTCCGTTTTACAGTCCGTGCAGCTCCAGGATCTTTGCAAGATACCCCTTCTGCTCGTTCCGGGGAACGATCGCATCGATAAATCCGCAGGACAGCACGCGCTCCGCCCGCTGAAAATCCTTCGGAAGCGCCTGCTTTAAGCTCTTCTCGATGACGCGCGGTCCCGCAAATCCGATCCGCGCCCCCGGCTCCGCCAGGGTGATGTCCCCCTGCATCGCAAAGCTGGCGTCCACGCCGCCCGTCGTCGGGTCCGTGAGGAGCACGATGTAGAGGTTTCCGGCGTTGCTGTGGCGCCGCACCGCCGCGGACACCTTCGACATCTGCAGCAGGGAGTACATTCCCTCCTGCATTCTCGCGCCCCCTGACACGGTCACGCCGATCACCGGCAGCCCGCGCCCTGTAGCGTACTCGAACAGTCTTGTGATCTTCTCTCCCACGACGGACCCCATGGAGCCCATCATGAAGTTCGCGTCCATCGCGAAAATGCAGCACCGGTGCCCGTCGACGGTCGCTGTGCCGCACACCACGCCCTCGCGCTCGCGGCTCTTCTCCTGGGCCGCCGCCAGCTTCGCCTCATACTCCGGAAACCCCAGAATATTGTGCGACTCCAGTTCGCGGTCCAGCTCCGTGAAGCTCCGTTTGTCAGTGAGCATCAGGATGCGCCGCCTTGCGCGCACCGTCATGTATCGCCCGCACTCCGGGCAGACGAAGTGGTTTTTGCGAACCCTGGCCACGGACAGTTTCTTCCCGCAGTCACGGCAGTTGACATAGCGCGTGCGCAGGAACGAATTGACGCCCTCGGGCTCGTTGTTCGCCTTTAAAAACAGCTTCTTTAAGTCCATCGTTTACAGTATCCTCCGGCAGAGTCCCGTGTCGTAACTTCCGCCCCGAAACTCCCCGTTCTCCATGAATTTCATATGCAGCTCGCGGTTGTTCGCGACCCCCACCAGGACAAACTCGGACAGGGCGCACTTCATTTTCCGGATCGCGCCGTCCCGTGTGTCCGCACACACCACCAGCTTGCCGAGCATCGAGTCGTAAAACGGCGTCACCGTGCAGTTCTGATACAGCGCGGAATCGAATCGCACGTCCACGCCGCCGGGGATGTGAAGCATTTCCACGCGTCCCGCCTGGGGCAGGCAATCCTTCCCGCTCTCCGCGCAGATGCGGCACTCGATGGCGTGCCGGCCGCCGGCAAGCTCCTTCTCGCTGAAGGGGATCGCCACGCCGTCCGCCGTGCGGATCTGCCACTCCACGATATCGATGCCGCAGACCATCTCCGTCACGGAGTGCTCCACCTGCAATCTCGTGTTCATCTCCATAAAGTAAAAGGCGTCGCCCTTCACCAGAAATTCCACCGTCCCCACGGTGGTGTAGCCCACCGCCTTCGCAAGCCGCACCGCCGCCGCGTACATCTGCTCCCGCATCCCCTGCGAAAGCGCCGGCGCCGGACATTCCTCGATCAGCTTCTGGTTTCTCCGCTGCACCGAGCAGTCGCGGTCCCCCAGGATCACGACGCGCCCCTCCCGGTCCGCCAGTATCTGCACCTCGATGTGCTTGACGTTCTCGAGGTATTGTTCCAAAAATACACCGTCGTCGCCAAAGGAGCTCATCGCCTCCTTGCGCACGGTGTCAAATGCACTCTCCATCTCCGCGGCTTCCCGCACAACGCGGATTCCGCGTCCGCCTCCGCCGGAGCGAGCCTTCAAAATGACGGGGTAACCGATCCGCTCCGCCGCCTCAACAGCCTCGCTCACATCCGCTAAGGTGCCGCTTCCCGGCGTCACCGGAACCCCGGCCGCGATGGCAATCTCCCGCGCGGTTTCCTTCCGGCCCATTTTCCGCATTACCGCGGCGCTCGGGCCGATGAAAATGATCTCATTCTCCTCGCACATCTGCGCGAAATCCGCATTTTCCGCGAGCATTCCGTACCCCGGATGGATCGCCGAAGCACCGGTCCGCTTCGCAAGCGTCACCAGCGAGTCCATGTTGAGGTAACTGTCCTTCGCCAGCGGGCCGCCGATGCAGTAGCTCTCGTCCGCCATGACCACGTGCAGAGCATCCGCGTCGGCCTCCGAATACACGGCCACCGTCTCGATCCCCATCTCCTTGCACGCGCGAATCACCCGGACCGCTACCTCGCCGCGGTTTGCAATCAGGATTTTCGTAAACATCGCTTATCCTCCGACATTCCCACCGTCAGGCGTTCACGATCGCGAACGACAACTCTCCGCCTGCACACTTCTTTCTGTCCACCGAGAGCTCGCTTTGCACAACGAACAAAGGCGGGCAGGAACGCACCTCCCTCGTGTCGATCCGGATGCGGTCGCCCGGCTTCACCATGCCGCGGAACCGCACCTTGTCGATTCCCGTGTACACCGCAAGGGCGCCCTCGGTCATCCGATCCGCAAACAGCACGCACGCGGACTGCGCCATCATCTCGCACTGGATCACCCCCGGCACGATCGGATTGCCCGGAAAATGCCCCTGCAGAAAATATTCGTCCCCGCGGACCGTGTAAAATGCCGTCGCCGAGCCGTCCTCGTTCCGGTCTGCCTCGTCCAGCAGAAGCATGGGCTCGCGGTGCGGTAAAATGCTCTTTAACTCTTCCCGGTTCATACTCTCTCCCTCGCAGTCTCAGCCGATCACAAACAATTCCTGGTTGTACTCCACCAGCGCTCCGTCGGTGGCAAGGATCTCCGTGATCGTGCCGTCCGCGGGAGCCGTCACCTCATTCATCATCTTCATCGCCTCGATGGTGCACAGCACATCGCCCTTGCGGACCTGCTCGCCGAGACGTCTCGCCTCGCCGTTCACGCGGGCGTAGAAAACGCCTAAAAGCGGCGAGCGCACCACTTCTCCGGTGCGTGCCGCCGGGCCGGCATTCGCGGGCACCGCCGGCCGCGCTTCCGCGCCTGCCGGCGGCTGTGTTCCCGCTCCTGCCGCAGGGGGTACGGACACCGGAGCCTGCGTCTGCTCGGGTGCCGTCAAGCCCGGCGCTGCCGGCGCCGGCTGTTTTTTCAGGCAGATCTTCTGATCTCCGTCCACCACGGTCAGCTCCGTGAGGCCGAGTTTTTCAAAAAGAGCTGCGTATTCTTCCAGGGATTTCATCGTGTACGCTCCTTACATTTTCCGAAACGCGATGCACGCGTTGTGACCGCCGAACCCAAGGGACGTGCTGATGGCGCAAGTGAGGTCCGCCTTCACCGCCTCGTTGGGGGTGTAATCAAGGTCGCACTCCTCGTCCTTCTCGCAGTAGTTGATCGTCGGCGGAATCATTCCCTCCGAGAGGGCCAGCACCGAGGCGATGGCCTCCACCGCGCCGGTGGCGCCCATCATGTGGCCGGTCATGGACTTCGTCGAGCTGACGTGCAGCTCGTACGCCTTCTCGCCGAACACCTTCTTTAAAGCCTTTGTTTCCATCGCATCGTTGAGATGCGTACCGGTTCCGTGGGCATTGACGTAGATCTCATCCTTCTCACCGATACCGGCCTCCTTCACCGCCATGCGGATGGCGCGGACCGCGCCGTCGCCCTCCGGGTCCGGCGCCGTGATGTGGTATGCATCGGAGGTGTTGCCGTAGCCGACAACCTCCGCGAAGATCTTCGCCCCGCGGGCCTTCGCGTGCTCATATTCCTCGAGGACAACGATTCCCGCGCCCTCGCCCATGACAAATCCCCCCCGTCTCTTATCAAACGGAAGGCTTCCCTCGTTCGGATTTTCCGAGAGATTGAGCGCCTGACAATTGATAAAGCCCGCCATCGCCAGCTCGTTGATGGAGGCCTCGCTGCCGCCCGCAATGATCGCGTCGGCATAGCCGTGCTTGATGGTGCGGTACGCCTCGCCTATGGTGTGTGTCGATGTTGCGCACGCCGTCACTACCGGCAGGGTAGGCCCCTTCGCGCCGAAGCGGATGGAAACCGCGCCGGCCGCCATGTTGCTGATCATCATCGGCACGAAAAACGGGGAGACCATGTCCGGTCCCTTCTCCGTGAGGCGGGTCATCTCGCGGATCGTAGTGTTGATGCCGCCGATTCCGGAACCGATGTACACGCCGAAGCGCTCCCGGTCCAGATCGCTCTCAAGGATGGCGCTCTGGTCGACCGCCTGCTTCGCGGCCGCCATTGCATATTGCATGAAAAGGTCCGAGCGGCGAATCTCCTGCACGGTATCAAACCATGCCTTCGGCTCGAAGTTCTTGACCTCCGCATCCAGGTGAACCTTCAGCCGGCTCGCGTCGAAACGGTTGATGCGGTCGACACCGCACACGCCGGTCATCAGGCTGTCCCAAAATTCCTCGATATTGTTACCCACGGGAGTGATCACTCCCATGCCCGTCACAACTACTCTACACATACATTCCTCCGTCCACTTTGATCACTTCCCCCGTGATGTACCGCGACGCGTCGCCCGCAAGGAACAACACCGTGTCCGCCACGTCATCGGGATCCCCCAGTCTTCCTAAGGGCAGACTCTTTACAAGCTGCTCCCTCGCTTCCTCCGGAAGCGCCGCCGTCATCTCGGTGGCGATGTACCCCGGTGCCACCGCATTGCAGCGAATGCCTCTTCCGCCGTACTCCTTCGCGATCGTCTTCGTAAATCCGATCAATCCCGCCTTCGCCGCCGCGTAATTCGCCTGGCCGCGGTTGCCCATCAGCCCGACCACCGAGCTGATGTTGATGATGCTTCCGCTCCGCTTCCGCATCATGCTGCGGACAAATGCCCTCGTGACGAAGATCGCCCCCTTCAGGTCCACATCAATCACATCGTCGATGTCCTCGGCGCTTAAGCCCGGCAGAATGTTATCCCTGGTGATCCCCGCATTGTTGACCAGCACGTCCACACTGCCGAAGTCCGCCAGGATCTCCGCCGCTGCCGCATCCACCGCCTCGGCGTTGCGGATGTCGCACAGATACAGCTTCGCAGTGACCCCCGCCGCCGCAAGCTCCGCAACCGCCCGGTCCGCAGCCTCTCCTGCGCGTGTGGCGATAACCGCAACGTTCGCGCCGTTGCCGGCCAGTTTCTTCGCGATCGCGAATCCGATTCCTCTCGTGCCGCCGGTCACGACGGCCGTTTTTGCCTGTAACATTTTCCGACACACTCCCCTCATGACAACGGTCCGCCCCCGGCGAACCGTTTGTTTCAACCTTTCTGCAAGGCTGCAGATAAACCGCTCACTGCAATCCTTCCGCGCACGCCGCAAGCGTCGCGGCGTCGCTCACTCCGTAGATCTGCGCCCCCGGCACGGTACGCTTTACAAAACCCGCAAGCGTCTTGCCCGGTCCGCATTCGATGAACGTTGTCACGCCGGCCTCCGCCATGTTGCGAAGCGTCTGCTCGAAGCGCACGGGGTTTTTGATCTGCCCCGCCACCGTGTCCGCGATGCCCGCCGCGTCCGCCGGATACGGCTCCGCCGTCCGGTTCGCGTAAAGCGGCAGTTTCGGTGTGGCAAATGTGAGCTCCGTGAACATTTCCCGAAGGCTCTCCGCCGCACTTGCCATGTACGGCGTGTGGAACGGCCCGCCTACCGCAAGCTCGATGAACCGGACATTCCGCTCCGCAAGCGCAGCCTTGAGTTCCTCCACCGCGCTGACGCGGCCGGAAACCACAATCTGCCCCGGGCAATTGTAATTGACCGGGTACACCTTCGCTTCGGCGCACAAAGCCTCAAGCTCCGCCGGGTCCATGCGAAGAACGGCGATCATTTTCCCGCTCTCCCGCTCCGCGGCCGTCTGCATGAGCGCGCCTCTGCGGCACACGAGCCGGAACGCGTCCTTCGGGGACAGAATGCCCGCCTCCGCCAGCGCCGCGATCTCCCCGAGGGAAAATCCCGCCGTCACATCCGGCCGGATTCCGCGACTCTTAAGAGCAACCGCTGCCGCCAGATCCGCCAAAAAGAGGCAGGGCTGCGTGTTGTCCGTCCGCCGCAGCTCCTCCTCGCTTCCTTCAAACATTTGCGTGAGCGTCCCCGGGCGGATTTGCTCCGCCGCGGCGAACAACTCACGAACCTCTGCGCATGTATCGTATAATTCTCTTCCCATTCCCGGGTATTGACTCCCCTGTCCTGCGAAGAGAAACGCTGTCTTTCCCATAATTCTCCTTCGGCAAATGCCGCACACTTTTTTCGCGGGCCGCTCCCTACAAAAGAAGCTCGTGGGCCGCGCCCGACGACAGCAGCTGCTCCGCCTCCGCGCAGATGCCGCGGATGATGTCGGCGCAGGTGTCCTCGGTCTTCACAAGCCCCGCGATCTGGCCGCACATGCATGAGCCGTTCTGCACATCGCCCTCCCGGGCCGCTCTGCGCAGTGCGCCTGCGCCCATGGCCTCCAGCGCCTCGGGCGTCGTGTTCTGATCCCGCTCCGCCTCGGCAAATGCTCTCGTCATCCGGTTCTTTAAGGCTCGCACCGGATGCCCCAGCGTCTTGCCTGTCACGATGGTATCGCGGTCCTTTGCTGCCAGCACCTTCGCCTTGTAGTTCGCGTGCACGTTGCACTCCTTCGCGGTCAGGAAACGCGTCCCCATCTGCACCGCCTTCGCTCCCAGCAGAAGCGACGCCGCCATACCGCGGCCGTCGGCGATTCCGCCTGCAGCGATCACGGGAATCGTAACTGCGTCGACCACCTGCGGCACCAGCGCCATCGTGGTCGTCTCCCCGACGTGACCTCCGGACTCACAGCCCTCCGCCACCACGGCAGACGCTCCCATCCGCTCGCACATCACCGCGAGCGTCACGCTGGCAACCACGCAGATGACCTTCACGTTCGCGGCCTTGAGCTGCTCCATGTACTGCGCCGGATTGCCTGCCCCCGTCGTCACAACCGGGATGTTCTCCTCGCACACGACATTTACCGCCTCCGCGATGTAGGGGCTCATCAGCATGAGATTCACACCGAAGGGCCGGTCCGTCAGCTCCTTGGCACGGCGGATCTGCTCCCGCAGCTGCTCGCCGTTGGAGTTCATCGCCGCGATCAGACCGAGGCCGCCGGCATTGGAAACCGCCGCTGCGAGTTCCGCGTCGGCGATCCATGCCATGCCGCCCTGAATTACCGGATAGTCGATCCCCAGCATTTTACAAATCGGATTGTTCCCCATGGTAATTTCTCCTATTTCTTCACGGGGCCTTGCGGCCCCGCCGTTTCCTCAACATACGTCGTCACATCAGCCGGCCTTCTGCGCGGCAACAACCTCTGCGAGCTTGTCGATCGACGTGATCTCCTGCGTGAGCTCGATCTTGCAGTCAAGCTCCTCCTGCATCTGCATCACCAACTCCATGATGTCCAGAGAGTCGAGACCGATCTCCGTAAAGCGCGCCGCCGTATCAACCTCCGATGCATCCTTGTCCAGATACTCGGCGATAATGCGGGTGATGGTTCCCTTGATGTCTTCCATGTTGTACTCCTTTGTTAATCCAATAGTTCCCGCAAAAACCGGTGAAACGGCTTGCGGATTTACACGTTCGCTGTTATACTACTCTTGGGGGCGACCCCCAGGTCAAGAGGTTTTTTTGAGGGGTCATGCAAAAGGAATTTTTACGGGGGATCGGGAAAAATGAAATACGAAGACGACAACGGCGCGCGCCGCCAGGAGTACTCTCTGACGGTGGGCCAGTTTGCGAAACTCTGCGTCACCACAAGGGACACGCTTCGCCACTACTACGAGCAGGGAATTCTGACGCCCTGGGTGGATCCGGCCAACGGCTACCACTACTACTCGGCGTCGCAGATCAGCTCATTTTTCTTCATCACGACCATGCGGCAGGCAGGCGCCTCGCTCTCGGAGATCGGCAACATCATCCACAGCCTCTCCAAGGAAGGTATCCTGCGGCTGGTCAACGCGCGCATTCTCGACATGCAGCGCGAGCTATACAACATCAACAAAAAGATCGCGGCGCTGCACCTGGGGATGTGGATCCTCGGGCAGTTTGAGCGCCGCAAACCGGGCACACCGTTCCTTGCGGACATTCCGCTTATGAGCATGACGCAGACGCCGGTCAAAAACCGCGGCGGCGCGTTCCACACCGCCGACATCGCGAAGGATATCTCCGCCCATCTGGCGAAGGCCGCGGAGGACGACAGCCTCCTCATGTTCCCCTCGGGCGTCACGATCGCCTACGAGGATCTGGTAAAAAAGAACTACGTCTACAACAAGGTCATCAGCCTCTCGCTGCTGCCCGCGGACGGTGTCTCCACCACGCCTCTGCCGGGTCAGCGCGCCGTTTTGTGCTGCCACGATCACAACGCGCCGGACATCGACAAAACCTACGTCCGCATGGTTTCGTACATAAAAAGAAACAGGCTCACGGCCTGTTCCGATCTCTTCTCCATCAGCATGATCAACCTCTACGACAGCGAGGAAAACCACGCCTACTACAAGTACCTCTTCATCTGTGTCGAATAAACAAAAAAGCGCGCCGGGTGCACAAAAGCCTTCGGCGCGCTATGAGTATGTTCTGATGATCTCCTCGGCCACCTGACGCCTCGATACGCAGCGGTCCATCGCCTGCTTTTCGACGTAGCGGTGCGCCTCCGGCTCGGACATGTTGAGCTCGCTGATCAGGAGCCATTTTGCGCGGTTGACCACGCGGATCTCCGCCATCTTCTCCTCGAAGGACAACTCCTTCTTCTCCGACGCCCGCAGTCTCTCCCGGGTCGCCGCCATCCACGCCAGCGCAACGCTGGTGGTGGCGTGCGAAAGCGGTTTGGAGAGCACGTAGACGCCGTGTCCCACAGTCCTGTCAAACACTTCGGGGTAAATGTCCCCCTTCACTAAAAGCAACGGAATCGAACTGCCTCCCGCGGCGACATCCACCGAGAGCTGAATCCCGGTGCCGTCCGTGAGGGGTGCATTGATGATGACAAAGTCAAACTGCCGCTCTGCAAGCAGGCGGTTTGCGGCACTCACACTGCCTGCGATCTTGACCGGCGAATACCGGTTCTCCGGGAGCAGCGACCGCATCGAGTCGCAAAATCCCGCCGATGAAGATACCAGCAGCACGCTGTAGATCCGAACTTCGAAACTCATGCCGTGCCCTCCCTTCCTGTCGTATTCGGGGAATCCCCCGTCGATTTGTCAGAGATTTCTCACTGGCAGTAAATCTTCACGACCGACTCCGGCAGATGGCTCGCAACGAACTCGCTGCTGCCCGCAAGGGCACGCGCTGCCGAAAGACTCGAAGGAAGCTTGCGGAACCCGGCGAGGGTCGCCGAATCCGCACGGAAGAGGTTGATGTCCGCAGGTGCGGGAAGCGGAATCTTATTCGTAATGCCGTCGATCGCGGCATAGATCAGCAGGGAAAATGCAAGATACGGGTTGGTCGTCGGGTCTGCCGAGCGAAGCTCCGCACGGCGGCTTCCGCCGGTCACCGCCGGCACGCGGACCAGCTGTGAGCGGTTCTCGCGGGACCACGAAACGTAGCCGGGGGCCTTTCTCTGTCCGAGTCTGCGGTACGAATCCTCGGAAGGGTTCAAGAAGGCGGTGATCTCCTCGACATGCGACAGCATGCCGGCGATCATGCCGTAGAACGCCTCGTCATTTTCCGGATCCACGGACATGTTGATGTGGAAACCGTTGCCCGGCTTGTCCGGAATCGGCTTCGGCGAGAAGTCCGCAAACAGACCGTTTCGTCTCGCAACGGTGCGGACCGCGGTCTGGAAGGACATGGTATTGTCCGCCGCCGTCAGGGCGTCGGAATAGCGGAAATCGATCTCGTTCTGTCCCGGCCCCTCCTCATGATGCGAGCTCTCAGGGCGGATGCCCATCTGCTCGAGGGTGAGGCAGATCTCGCGTCGGATGTTCTCCCCGCGATCCTCCGGGGCAATATCCATATATCCCGCCCGGTCGTACGGGCGGTTGGTGGGCTGGTCATTTTCATCGAGCTCAAAGAGATAGAACTCCTGCTCTGCGCCGAAACGGAAGCGAAGCCCCGCTGCCGCAGCGTCTGCGACGGCGCGCTTTAAGAGGCTTCTCGTATCGCATTCGAAGGGGGTTCCGTCGGGGTACGTGATGTGGCAGAACATGCGCACAACACGCCCGTGCTCCGGTCTCCAGGGAAGCGGAGTCAGTGTTTCCGGTTCCGGATGAAGGATCAGATCCGAGCGAGCCTCGTCGCCGAAACCGGTGATCGCGGACGCATCGAACGCAATCCCGTGTTCAAACGCGCGGGGCAGCTCCTCCGCGAGTACGGAGACATTTTTCTGCACTCCGAACACGTCGCAAAATGCGAGCCGGACGAATTTTACGTCCTCTTCCATCACATATTGCAATACTTCTTTCTCCGAAAAATTCATGACTTCCTCCCTGATTCCCCAGCCGCACGCTTAATTGGCTACATACAGCTGTTTGTAAGGATTGCGGCTGTCCGGCGTCACCACCGTAAACGGCGCATCCATCACCTCGGCCGCGTCGCAGCCGAACAACTTACAATACTCATCCACATATTCGCGAAGCTCTGCAAGATCCGCTTCGTCCGCCGGTCTCGCCGTCACCTGCCACGGGAAATTGATGCCCTCGCCGTCCGAGCGAAGGAACAATTTGCCGCCGTGCATTCCGGTGCACGGGAAGTTGCCGACGATCCTGCGCCCGTCCTTCGCAAGGCCCAGAACAACGATCACGCCGCCCGCCTGATACTCCCCTAAGAAGCTTCCGCAGGAGCCGCCGATGACCATCACCGGCACCTTGTCCTTGTAGGCTTTCATGTGGATTCCCGCGCGGTAGCCCGCGTTGCCCTGCACGTAGATCCGGCCGCCGCGCATCGCGTATCCGGCCGCGTCTCCGATGTTGCCGTGAACCACGATCCTGCCGGCGTTCATCGTGTCGCCGACTGCATCCTGCGCATTGCCGCAGACGTTGATCGTCGCACCGTTTAAGTAGGCTCCGAGGGCGTTGCCGGGCGTTCCTTCGATGGTGATCTCACGATCCGCCATGCCGGCCGCGATGAACCGCTGCCCAAGACATCCCGTAAGCGTACACTCGCTGCCGCTCTCGCGCAGCTTCTCATTGACCTCACGATATTCGAGCTTCGTCACATCGACTTTCATTATACCGCACCTCCGAACTTTTTTCTACGTACTTCTGCGGAAAATACAGCGCTTCCCGCAATCTTTTTCGCCGCTTCGAAATCGATCTCCGAGAGCGGTGTTCTCTCGCGGACCAGAGCCGTGTAGATTCCGGCCCGTCCGGTCTCTCCGATCAGAATGTATCCCGTGAGGCGGTCGTCCTTGACAAAGAACCGCTTCAAAATGCCGTCGCCGCGCTCCTCGCTCATCTCGCCGTCGTACGTGCCCGCCGACATGATGTGAAGCCCGAAGAATCCGATGGAGTTCATGGGGATCCCGTTGGTAAATGCCGTCTCACCGCCGGCCATGTTGACGCCTGCCGTGCGGCCCTGCAGGTACGCATTCGGCAGAATCGCAAGCACGCGGTTTGCGCCCAGAGACGCATCGTAGCCCTCCGCGCAGTCACCCGCCGCGTACACGCCGGGAACCGACGTCGCCATCGCAGTGTCCACCACGATTCCCCGGTTTACGGTGCCGCCGATCTCCTTCAACAGTCCGATGTTCGCGCGAACGCCGACCGCCAGTACCAATACGTCAAATGCAACACTCGCTCCGCTCTTCATGGTGGCTGTATTGCCGTCAAACTTCGCAACGCTGTCCGAGAGGAGGAAGGAGATTCCGTTCGCCTCCAGGTGCTTCTGCACGATCGCCGCGCACTCCGAATCGAGGATACTCGACAACACGCGGTCCGCCAGGTCGCACACCGTGATGCTGCCGACCCGTCCGTGGATTCCCTCGGCACACTTCAGACCGATCAGTCCGGCGCCGACGATCAATACGCGGGACTCCTTCGTAAGCACCTTCTCCAGAGAAAGTGCGTCGTCCAGCGTCATGAATCCGAACCGCTTCTCCACCGTCTCAAGCCCTTCCATGGGCGGCACAAACGGGGAGGATCCTGCGGCCACGCACACATCGTCGTAAGGGATGCGCGATCCGTCCGTGAGCACAATCTCGCCGTGCTCCGTATCGATATGCTCCGCGGAGGCGCCGTAGCGCACATCGACGGCATTTTTCTCATAAAAGTCCGCGTCGCGGTAGCGCATGCGCTCCGTGTCGGTCTTGCCCTCCAGATAATACGAGATCAGCGGGCGGCTGTACACCGCATGGGGCTCCTTCGAGATCACCGTGATGGTGTCCTCCGCGCTCACGCTGCGGATTCCCTCGATGCAGCCCACGGCCGCCGTACCGTTTCCGATGATTACATGTCGTTTCACTCTGCGCCTCCTCTCTCCTCATACACGATGGCATGGTTCGGGCAGCCCTTGACACAGGCGGGCTCGCCGAAGGAATTGCTAAGGCACAACTCACATTTCTGCATGATGCCGTCCTCCGCGGGCGCCAGCGCACCGTACGGGCAGACAAGCACGCACGTCAGGCAGCCGACGCATTTGTCGCGGTTGATCCTCACCACACCGTCCTCCTTGCGGATGGCGCCGGCGATACAGCTCTTGACACAAAGCGGATCCTCGCAATGGCGGCAGGAAACCGCGAACGTGATCTTCGAATCCCCCTCGACATGAATTCTCGGGAAGATTTTCCGCCCCTTGAGGGCGTCGGTCATGAATCGCACGCCGGAGTTTGCCCACGCGCAGTTGTATTCGCAAAGGTGGCATCCCAAACACCACTCTTCGTTGACATAGACTCGTTTCATAGTTAACCTCTGTTTGCCGTTTTCTTGCCGGGGCTTCGCAAAATGCTACTCTCCCGCATGCGATATGCCCAGAATCTCCAGTTCCTTCTCGTTCAGGCCGACGCCGCGCAGCATCAGCCGGTTGCCGCGGAGAGCCTCGATCGAGTTGATTCCCATGCCACCCAGGATCTCCATGATCTCATGGCGCCATGCGTTCATCAAATGCACCAGACGCTCGCTGCCGAGGTCGGGATTTAACCGTTTTACGAGATCCGGTCGCTGCGTTGCGATACCCCAGTTGCATTTGCCGCTCTGACATGTACGGCAGAGGTGACATCCGAGTGCCAGCAGGGCCGCCGTTGCGACGTAGCAGGCGTCCGCGCCCAGAGCGATGGCCTTGATCACATCGGAGGCGCTTCGGATGGAACCGCCGACCACCAGCGAAACGTTGCCGCGGATTCCCTCGTCGCGGAGCCGCCGGTCGACGGACGCAAGCGCAAGCTCGATCGGGATTCCGACGTTGTCGCGGATTCTCGTGGGCGCCGCACCGGTGCCGCCGCGGAAACCGTCGATTGCGATGATGTCCGCGCCGCTTCGCGCGATGCCGCTGGCGATCGCCGCGATGTTATGTACCGCCGCCACCTTGACGATGACGGGCTTTCTGTAGTTGGTTGCCTCCTTTAAGGAGTAGACGAGCTGCCGCAGGTCCTCGATGGAGTAGATGTCGTGGTGCGGTGCAGGCGAGATGGCGTCCGATCCCTCGGGGATCATTCGCGTTCTCGACACATCGCCGACGATCTTCGCGCCCGGCAAATGTCCGCCGATACCGGGCTTTGCGCCCTGGCCCATCTTGATCTCGATGGCCGCGCCGGCCTCGAGGTACTGCTCGTGCACACCGAATCGTCCGCTGGCCACCTGCACGATGGTGTTCGGTCCGTACACGTAGAAATCTTCGTGGAGACCGCCCTCACCGGTATTGTAGAGGATGCCCAGCTCGGTTGCCGCGCGGGCAAGGGATGCGTGGGCGTTATAACTGATGGAGCCGTAGCTCATGGCCGAGAACATCACCGGCATCGAGAGCTCGATCTGGGGCTCCAGCTTGCAGGTTAATTTTCCGTCCGCATCGCGATCGACGCGCTGGGGCTTCTTGCCGAGGAACACCTTCGTCTCCATGGGCTCACGCAGCGGATCGATGGGCGGGTTGGTCACCTGGGACGCGTTGATCAGGATGCGGTCCCAGTACACCGGCAACGGCTTCGGGTTGCCCATGGAGGACAGCAGTACGCCGCCGCTGTTGGCCTGCTTGTAGATCTCCTTGATGGTATCCTCCTGCCAGTTCGCATTCTCGCGAAGACGGCAATCGCTCTTTACGATCTTCAGCGCTCTTGTCGGGCAGAGGGACACGCAGCGCTGGCAATTGACACATTTGCTCTCGTCGCTGACCATCACGCCCTTCTCTTCATTGTATGTGTGCACCTCGTTGGCGCACTGTCGCTCGCAAACGCGGCAGGTGATGCAGCGGTTTTCATTGCGCACCACTTCATATTCCGGATAGATGAAATCGATTCCCATATCAATACGCCCCTTCCTTGACCGTTACGATGACCGGTTCTCCGCCGGCAGGCGCCCAGATGTTTTGAACATCCGGCTCCATCACGCGGATCGCCGCTTCCTCGCTGGCGATAAATACCTTGTCATCCTTTTCGCCGACAACCATCGACCGCAGCTTCAACCGGTCGTTTAGCGCCATCAGCCCGCCGTCGAAGCCGAGCACGATGGAGAACGGTCCGGTGACAAGAAGGCTCGGGAACACGGTCCGAAGGTACTGAAGCTTCTTCTTTTCATACTCATCGGTCTTGCTCTCGATGGTGCTCCAGAACGGCGCCGCAATGACATTTGCCGCCTCTGTGAGCGTCAGCCCCTGCACGCGCAGGAGATAGTCAAGAATGTAGGTGATAACCTCGGTATCGGTCTGGAGGTTGCATTTGTAGCCGAACATCTCGATGAACCGGCGGTTCGCATCGTACGAAGAGATCTCGCCGTTGTGCACGACCGAATAATCGAGGAGGGTAAACGGATGGGCGCCGCCCCACCAGCCGGGGGTGTTGGTCGGATAACGGCCGTGGGCGGTCCAACAGTAGCCCTCGTACTCATCGAGGCAGTAGAACCGGCCGACGTCCTCGGGGAAGCCCACCGCCTTGAAGGTTCCCATGTTTTTTCCGCTGGAGAAAACATACGCACCTTTCATCTCGGTGTTGATCTTCATGACCGTGCGCGCCACGAACTCCTTCTCATCGAGCTGCAGGTCCGCAAGCACGGAGCGGAGCGGTGTCACAAAATACCGCCAGATAATGGGCTCATCCGTAATCTCGGGAATCTTCCTCGTGGGGATTAGCTCGCCCTTGACAACCTCAAAGCTCTCCTTAAGAAATGCCTCGCACTCCTTCCGGGTATCACGGCAGTCGAAGAACAGATGAAGCGCATAGTAATCCTTGTACTCGGGATAAATGCCGTACCCGGCAAATCCGCCGCCGAGTCCGTTTGAGCGGTCATGCATCGGCTTCATCGACTCCATGATCGCCTGTCCGCTCATCTTGTTACCTTCCTTTGAAATAACGGCGGCAATTGCACATCCGGACGGGATCCGGATGTCACCCTCTCGCATCACAGCCATGTTCTTTTACCTCCTAAACAAAAAGAAAGGCATCCACTTCCGGGTCGTTTCCCGACCCGAAAATGAACGCCTTTGCTCATTTGTCCGCATTTTAATGCCACATTCCGGATTTGTCAAGCGCTTTTTTTCGGTTTTTATCGACACATTCCCAAAGAACCGTCAACCCGAAAGGCGCTTTATGATTTCCGGTATTTTTTCTTCCGGGTTAATCGCCGCAGTAAATACTGTATTTCAGTTCATGGCGATACTTCTTTTCCTGTTCCACAGATAATGTCTCCTTTCTCATTGTCACGGCCATTATTTCCGGCCAACCAAAAACCAACATTAAGGAACCGGATTTTTCGAAAGCCCGGAAAAAGACTCGCAAAATTTTTCAAAAAAGGGCTTGACAATCGGAAAATGCGGGTGTATAAATGGGCTCATGAAAGGCAACGGCGTCTTTGAGTGATCACTCAGAGGCGCTTTCTCTTTTTTAGAAAACAATTGCACAAAAACGATTTCGGATCAAGAAAGGCAAAGGCGTCTTTCGTACCCAAACGGTACGGGAGGCGCCTCTTCTGATTTCCGGAGCGAAAGGAGAAAATTATGAAGACAACGACAACGGTCCCGGATTACTTCGGATGTGATGTGTTTGACGACAGAGTCATGAAGGCGACTCTCTCGGCCAAGGTTTACGCATCCCTCCGCCGCACCATCGACGAGGGTGCGGAGCTCGATGCAAGTGTTGCCAATGCCGTAGCGGAAGCGATGAAGGATTGGGCAGTAGGCAAGGGAGCAACACATTTTACGCATTGGTTCCAGCCGCTCACCGGTATCACCGCCGAGAAGCATGACAGCTTCATCTCCCCGTCTCCGGACGGCGGCGTGATCATGGAGTTTTCCGGCAAGGAGCTCATCAAGGGCGAGCCGGATGCATCCTCCTTCCCCAGCGGCGGCCTTCGCGCCACCTTCGAGGCAAGAGGATACACCGCATGGGATCCTACTTCCTACGCATTCTTAAAGGGCAACACCCTTTGCATTCCCACCGCGTTCTGCTCCTACGGC
>CACZRV010000070.1 GCA_902783725.1 uncultured Lachnospiraceae bacterium
GTAATGTCCATAATAACCTCCGTTATCTTTCCTTTGTTTCGATATCTCAAAAACGCGCCGTAAGGAAACGTCTCACGGCGCGTTAATTTGACTATTCGGTAATCTTTTCCATGCCGCCCATGTAAGGACGCAGAGCCTCAGGGATGCGAATGGAACCGTCCGCCTGCAGATTGTTCTCAAGAAACGCAATCAGCATACGCGGAGGCGCAACCACGGTGTTGTTGAGGGTATGCGCAAAATACTTGTTGCCGTTTTCGCCGGCAACGCGGATCTTAAGACGTCTCGCCTGTGCATCGCCAAGGTTCGAGCAACTGCCGACCTCGAAGTACTTCTTCTGGCGGGGCGACCATGCCTCAACGTCGCAGCTCTTCACCTTCAGGTCAGCCAGGTCACCGGAGCAGCACTCCAGGGTGCGTACCGGAATGTCCAGAGTACGGAAGAAATCTACGGTGTTCTTCCACAGCTTCTCATACCACATCATGCTGTCCTCGGGCTTGCAGACAACGATCATCTCCTGCTTCTCAAACTGATGAATGCGGTACACGCCGCGTTCCTCGATACCGTGGGCGCCCTTCTCCTTGCGGAAGCAAGGGGAATAGCTGGTAAGCGTATACGGAAGCTCAGCCTCCGGAATAATCTGGTCGATGAAGCTTCCGATCATGGAGTGCTCGCTGGTACCGATGAGGTAGAGGTCCTCTCCCTCGATCTTGTACATCATGCCTTCCATCTCGGCGAAGCTCATAACGCCCGTCACAACGTCGCTGCGGATCATAAACGGCGGTACATAGTACGTAAAGCCGCGGTTGATCATGAAGTCGCGGGCATAGGACAAAACAGCGCTGTGAAGGCGCGCGATGTCGCCCTTAAGGTAATAGAAACCGTTGCCGGCCACACGTCTTGCAGCGTCGAGGTCGATGCCGTGCAGACGCTCCATAATGTCGGTGTGGTAGGGAATCTCGAAGTCCGGAACCACGGGCTCACCGAAGCGCTCATTTTCCACGTTCTCGGAGTCGTCCTTACCGATGGGAACGGACGGATCGATGATGTTCGGGATGACCATCATGCGCTTGCGGATCTCCTCCGCAAGCTCGGTCTCGGAAGCCTCCAAAGAAGCCAGTCTCTCGGAAAATTCCGTCACCTGCTTTTTGAGAGCCTCAGCCTCCTCGCGCTGACCCTTTGCCATCAGGCCGCCGATCTGCTTGCTGATGGTATTTCTCTTGTTGCGGAGATCATCCGCCTCCTGCTTTGCGGCGCGGCTCTTGAGATCGAGCTCGATCACCTCGTCCACAAGCGGAAGCTTCTGGTCCTGGAATTTGTTGCGGATGTTCTGTTTTACAATCTCCGGATTCTCCCGGACAAACTTAAGATCCAGCATCTAAGCCTTCTTTCCGACGCTCACGCGTCCCTTGATTTAGCGAAGAGGCGTGCCCGTAGGCGTGCCCTCGTATTTGCTTAACAACTCGTCGATGTCCTCCTGGGTGTTCAAAACCTGGTTGAACGCGAAGGAGTACTTCTTTCCCTTCGACTCCATGTAGCGATATGCGATCATGAAGGTGGTCTCATCGAAGTTCGTGAGATACTTCTCATTGATCCTGCGGATCGCCTGATCGATGGTCAGACTGGATTCGTTGCAGACATCGGAAAATACCGTGTTGAACGCATCGTACACAATGCGCTCCTGCATCGCGAAGTCGGAGGAGATCTCCTGCTGCTGGAAGGCGTAGAGATAAACCTTCAGCCAGGGATTCATGGAAGCGTACCATGCGTAGACGGTATCGTACTTCTGGTTCATGTAGCAGATCTCGCGGGCCCAGCCGGAGGAAAGGTAGGACGCATCCACGATGCGCTTGATCTCGCGGTCGGTGAGGTAGAGATCGTATTTTTCGCTGAACTTCTTGACGATCTTCGTGCGCTTCTTCTCGGCGGACGGAAGGCCGTAGGAGTTCGGCTTCTGGTTGTTGTAAATGCCGGAGTAATTGATGGCATTGTTGTACGCGTTGGTCATGTTGCGCGCCTGGTCCTGATAGGACGGCGTGTTCGTTCCCGCCATTGGTCTGGTCATGTAGCCGGTGTAGTAAGCTCCGCCCGGCTGCTGATACCCGGTAGGTCTCGTATTGTAGTTCGTCACGGGACGGTTGGACATCCCGGTGCGGTAGTTGTTGACGGACGAGCCGTACGGCGAAGAACCGCTGACGTTTTGATTTTGATTCGGGTTATTCATATTGAAATTCCTGTTGTATTGTCCTTGTTGATTACGCCTCGGTGAATCCCCTTTTTTTGCCGCCGCAAGCGCCCAGATCAAAAGGGCGATCGGCAGAAGCCCGGTACACGCAAGGAAAATAAATCCGACGATGGATCCTGCGGACTTCCGAATCCCCTTAACGAGGTTCGTCCGTCCGAGGGATTTCAGTGCGACGGATAGAATCCAAAAGAAAATAATGATTCCGAAAATCTCCAAGGTATACCTCCAAGCCCCCCACCCGGCTTTTGAAAATTCCTAATGATTATACTATATTTTGCCGGGTTGTGCAACTGCCGCGCAAAAATCCTTTTGCCGGCCGGCCGCACCCTAGATTCTTCCCTTGCACTCCGCAAGTTCGCGGTACGAAAGCTTGCCGCCGAAGATGTCGAGGGCGCTTCCCACCGTATAATCCAGTCTTCCCCGGCTGACCTCGCGGAACCGCTCGATCGCCTTGCGGCTGTGGATACCGCCGGCATAAGTGACGGGATTGCCGTCATAGTCCGCGAGCATGGCAACAAGATCTGCCTCCATGCCGTTTCTCTTGCCCTCCGCATCGACACCGTGGATCAGATACTCCGCGCAGAACGGCTCCAGCATTCCCAGAAGGTCCGGCGTCACAGCCAGATTCGTAAAATGCTGCCACCGATCCGTCACGACCACATAGCCGTCCATCTGTCTGCGGCAGCTTAAGTCAATGACGATGCGGTTCTTGCCAACCGCATCCGCCAGTTTAAAGAGACGGTCCACGGAGAGCTCTCCGTTCTGGAACAGATACGTGGTCACAATCACGTGGGACGCGCCGTTTTCTAGGAACACGGGGGCATTTTTCGCAGTGATGCCGCCGCCGATCTGCAGGCCGCCCGGATACACGTGCAGCGCCTCAAGGCCCTGGCGCAGGGTCTGCTCATAATAGGGGCTGTCCTTCTTGTTCAAAAGGATCACATGGCCGCCGGTGAGGCCGTCCGCCTGGTACATCTCCGCATAGTAGGACGCGGGCTTGCCGGAGACAAAGTTCTCCTCCGCGGTGTTGCCGGCGTCCTGCAGGCTGCCGCCCACGATCTGCTTCACGCTTCCGTTGTGAATGTCAATGCAAGGTCTGAATTTCATCTTTGTTATCTCTCTTCTCTCTCATTTTTCGTGCGTCAAAACGCACGTCTCTTCGCGCGCCCCGGACGCGCCTCGTAAAGGCCGCTCACTTCGCGGATCCACCGCGGATCACTTGTGATACGGCTCGCCCGTGCGGATACGGAACGCACGGTAAATCTGCTCGAGCAAAATGACGCGCATCAATTGATGCGGGAACGTCATCGCCGAAAAGCTCAGGCGGTATTCGCACGCCGCAAGCACCTCCGGTGCAAGCCCTAACGACCCGCCGATGACGAACTGCAGGTGGCTGACGCCCCCCACGGTAAGCTCGTCAATCTTCTCCGAGAGCTGCACCGAGGAAAGGCTCTTTCCGTCGATGGCCAGCGCGATGGTGTACGCGTCCTTGCGAAACGCATGCAGCAAACGCTCGCCCTCGGTCTGCAGGATCTTTCGCTCCGTCGCCTCGGAAGCGCCATCCGGCGTCTTCTCGTCAGCGACCTCGACGATCTGCAGCTCCGTGTACCGCGAGAGGCGCTTTTGGTACTCCGCAACCGCTTCTCTCAGGTACGATTCCTTGATCTTGCCGACGCACAGCACGGTTATCTTCATGCTTCGTCCTCACCCGCATTTTCCGCCGAAACGGGCTCGGCTCTACGGACGGCAACACTCTCGATGCGGCGGTTTTCGCACCGCACGATGCGGAAAATCCAGTCCCCGTAGCGGATCTCACCCTCCTCGCCGTCGTCCGGGATATGCCCCAGGCGCGCCACCAGGATACCGTTCAGGGTCTCGAAATTCTCCTCGTCCTCCTCAGAGAACTCGATGTCGATCAATTCCTTCAGCTCCTCGACGGGGATGCTACCGCTGACGATCAGCTCGTCGCCCGACTGGGTCGCCTCCTCGCTCTCCTCGTCGTACTCGTCCAGAATATCACCGACGATCTCCTCCAGGATGTCCTCCATCGCCACGATTCCGGCGGTCTGACCGTACTCGTCGATCACGATGGCCATGTGAATCTTCTTCGACTGCATCTCCCCGAAAAGGGCGTCGATGGGCATGGTCTCGGGCACATTGAAAGGCTCCCGCGCGACTTTCGTAAGCGGCGCGTTTTTATCGCCCTCCAGGTACTCCAGGATCACATCCTTTAAGTATAAAATTCCGACGATGTTATCCAGATTCTCCTCGTACAGCGGATATCTCGTAAAATTCGAGTGCAGCATGGTGTGCAGCACCTCTTCAAGCGTATCCTCCGTGGAAAATCCTTCGATCTTCGTGCGGTTGGTCATGATGTCCTTGGCCTGCGTCTCGGAAAATTCCATGATGTTGGAGATCATCTCCGCCTCATCCTCCTCGATCGCACCCTGGTCCTTGTAATCGTTGACCAGCGACAGAAGCTCCTCGTCGTAATCCTCTTCATTTTTCCTGCCCCACCAGTTACGAAGTAAACCGCCGAGGCCGCGTTTGCCGGGTTCCCCCATTGTCAATCGCCATTCCTTTCTCATCGGGCATCGTCAAAGCGTTGACGACTCCCCAAGCGCCTCAGGCGCACCGAACGCCTTCGGCAGATACCGAACTAAATCACCGGCTGTGAGACTTCTGCGGCCGATATCCCGTGCCGCCTGATCTCCCGCCGTTCCGTGCACCGCCACCGCAGCAGCCGCGCACTCCGCAAGGCTCATGGTCCCGCGGACCGATTCCATGGCAAGAGCAGCCGTAATTCCGGCTAAAACATCGCCGCTTCCCGCGGTTCCCATGCCGTCGTTGCCGGTCTCGTTAAACCAGATGTCGCCGTCTCCGGCCACCAGTGTGCAGGCGTCCTTCATAACCACGGTAAGACCGGTCAGCCCGCACAATTCCCTCGCAATCTCTACGCGCTTTTTAGTAATCTCAGCCACCGGAATTCCGAGAAGCCTCGACAATTCCGCCATATGCGGCGTCAAAATGCAACCCTTCGGCAGGATCGTCGCAAGCTCGCTTATGCGCTCCGTAACGCCCGTCCCGGTCAGCTTGATAGCCAACAGATTGATGGCGTCAGCATCGAGCACAAAGGCCATCCCTTCCGCCTCGCGGCCAACCGAAAGCGCCGCCTCCAGAAGGTTCTGCGCCTCCTCGTCCGTGCCGAGTCCCGGGCCTATCAGAATCACCGAACATCCCTTCATCTCCGCCTTCGGGTCCGCCAGAAAGCGTTTCCGATCGCAGAACACCGCCTCGGGCACCGTGTGCAACACTTCCGGCAAGACAACAGCCGGCGTCACCAGCTTCACAAGCCCCGCACCGCTGCGGTAGCACGCGCAGGTTGCAAGCAATGCCGCACCCGGGCCGGTCTCGCTTCCGGCCAGTATCAAAATGCGCCCGAAGGTCCCCTTGTGTCCCGCAGGATCCCTCTTCGGCAAGGCAGGCACTTCCGATAACCGCAGGTACCCATCGTCTGCAACCGGCTCCATGGGAATGCCCGCATCCGCAACGACGATTCGCCCCGCGTACGCGCGTCCGGGGTAAAGTACAAGGCCGGTCTTAAGTGCGGAAAATGTCACCGTCACATCGGCCTTCACCGCTGTTCCAAGCACCGCACCGCTACAGGCATCGATTCCCGAAGGAACATCCGCCGAAACAATACAGGGGCGTCCCGCGGACTCCCGCGCCTTGTTGAGCGCGTCTATCATCTCCGCAGCCTCGCCGGTGACCTCACGGTTTAAGCCGATGCCGAAGATGCCGTCGATCGCAATGTCGTACTCAGCAAGATCAACCTCCGTAGAAAAGCGTCTCCGTTGAAACGGAACACCCGCGGCCAGAAGCTTACCGAACTGCCCGACGAAGCCATCGGACTTATGCTTCGAAGGCACCTCGAAGATGTCGATCACATAGCCCTTCTCCGCAAGGAAACGAGAAGCCGCAACGGCGTCGGCGCCGTTGTTGCCCGAGCCCGCAAGCACGGCGATCCGGCCTGAGGGAATCATCGTCTCCACACAGGAAGCCAGCGCTCCCGCGGCGGTCTCGATCAACACGCTCTCGGGGATTCCCGCATCGGACATCGCCAGGCGTTCCGCCTCGCGGATCAGCTCCGGTGTAACAATTTTGCCGGTCACAATTCCCATGTTCCCGCTCCTTCGGCTAAGCCGCTTACGCGCAGTATGCGCATCTTGACATACAGAAATATTATACCCTAACCGCCGTGGTGTGTCAACGCAAAGCGGCTTGCATTTTCCGTGTAAACATAGTATCATTAGTGCCATGATACTATCCGTTTCACACATCAGTAAAGCGTTCGGCGAAACCGCTGTTCTCTCCGATGTCACCTTCCTCGTCAACGAGCGCGAGAAGGTTGCACTCATCGGCAGGAACGGCGCCGGAAAGTCGACTCTCTTCCGCATCATCACGGGCGAATTGTCCGCTGACGAGGGTATCGCTACGGTGGCGAAGGATGCCCGTCTGGGGTACCTTGCGCAGCACCAGGACATCTCCGGCGACCGCACCGTGTATGAGGAGGTTCGCGAGGTCAAGGCGCATGTCTGGGCGATGGAAGCGCGCATGCACGATCTCGAGGAGGCGATGAAGCATGCGTCAGGCGAAGCCCTCGACGCCATGTACCGCGAGTACGGGGCCGTCTCTCACGAGTATGAACAGGCCAACGGCTATTCCGCAGGATCAGAGGTTGTCGGTGTCCTCCGGGGCTTAGGCTTTTCGGAAAATGACTGGGACAAAAAGACCTCTGTTCTCTCCGGCGGTCAGAAGACCCGCGTGGCATTGGCCAAGCTACTTTTGGAGACGCCCGACATTCTTCTTCTGGACGAGCCGACCAACCACCTCGACCTTAACAGCGTCGCGTGGCTGGAAACATTTTTAGCGAATTATAAAGGGGCCGTGCTGATCGTTTCGCACGACCGTTATTTCCTGAACAAAATTGTCAGCAAAGTCGTGGAGATCGACCACACAAAGTCCATGGTCTTCCCCGGAAATTACGATGAATTTGCCGCCAAGAAGGCGATGATCCGCGAGGCCCAGCGCAAAGCCTATGAAAAGCAGCAGGCGGAGATCCGCCACCAGGAGGAAGTCATCGCAAAGCTCCGCTCCTTCGGCCGCGAAAAGGCCATCAAGCGCGCCGAGAGCCGTGAGAAAGTTCTGGAGAAAATGGAGAAGTTGGACCGCCCCGTCACCGAGGAACGCGGCATGACATTGAAGCTTTCTCCCCGCATGGAGAGCGGCAAGGACGTGTTGATGATCAACGACCTGGCCAAGGCCTACAATAGCCAGACTCTCTTCTCCGGCATTGATCTTACGATCCACAAGGGTGAGAAGGTTGCACTCTTGGGCGACAACGGAACCGGAAAGACGACGCTACTTAAGATCGTGCGCGATCTCGTGACGCCGGACCGCGGAACCGTTCGCTTCGGCGCTAAGGTGTACGTCGGCTATTATGATCAGGAACAGCAGAATTTTAACGAGGAAAATTCCCTCTTTGACGAGATTTCCGACGCCTACCCGGGCATGAGCAACACCGAGATTCGCAATACGCTTGCTGCATTTTGCTTCACCGGCGACGACGTGTACCAAAAGATTTCGTCCTTAAGCGGCGGCGAGCGCGGACGGTTGTCTTTAGCGAAGCTTATGCTCAGCGAGGCCAATCTCCTGCTTTTGGATGAGCCGACGAACCACTTGGACATCATCGGACGCGAGATTTTGGAGGACGCGATCCGCGCCTACACAGGCACGGTTTTCTACGTTTCCCACGACCGGTATTTTGTGAACCGTACGGCCACGCGGGTCTTGGAGCTTACCCGCAACACGATACTCTCCTACGACGGCAATTACGATGACTATCTGAACTTTAAGGAGCGAAAGGAAGCCGCGGTATTCGGCGCAGAGAGCGAGGCTAAAGCCGGCCCTGCCAACAATCCCGAGACCGAGAGCAAGCTCGACTGGAAGGAACAAAAGGAAGCTCAGGCTCAGAAGCGAAGGCTTCAAAACCGCATCGCCGCTTTGGAACAGACCATTGAGCGCTGCGAAACCCGCATCTCGGAAATTGACGACCTCATGGCCTCTCCCGAAGTTTGCACCAATTCCCTTCGCCTTAACGAACTGGGCATGGAGCGCGAAACCCTCGAGGAAGAACTCCTCTCGGCGATGACCGAGTGGGAGGAACTGAGCGAATAAAACATCGCGCCCTACGCTGGAGCACACAAAACAAACGCCCCCGGAACCGCA
>CACZRV010000071.1 GCA_902783725.1 uncultured Lachnospiraceae bacterium
ATACCATGCCCAGATAGCTCAGTTGGTAGAGCAGCGGACTGAAAATCCGCGTGTCACTGGTTCGATTCCGGTTCTGGGCATTTTTTCATATCCAAAAAGGATGTGAAGAGATGGAGCACTAGCTCAGGTGGTAGAGCACTTGACTTTTAATCAAGTTGTCGCGGGTTCGAATCCCGCGTGCTTCAGCACAGGCGCACGGTAACCCGCGTGGGTTGCCGTGCTTTTTATATATGCATTTTCTGCCGTTTTGGCGTAAAGGAAGTCAAAAAAGTGCTAAAATAAGTCAAAAATGTGCGTTCCATTTTATAAATAAATATTTTATACTGATAGCCGGATGTTGGTGACCGCGGGGTCGGCGTTCGTCCGGCAGGAGTTGCTTATGAGAAGGTTTGGTAAGATTCTTGCATTTGTACTCACGGCCGCGCTTTTCGCGGGGCTGTTCGCAGGGTGCGGCGCCGGGGATAATCACCCGGAGGACGACCGTATCACCATCACCATCTGGACGATCGCAACCGAGGGCGACGCCTTTCACAAGCCGTTCACCGAGGCGATCGCGGAGTACAACCGCAGCCAGGACAAGTACAAGGTCGTGATGGAGACTTTCGAGAACGATCAGTACAAGGCGAAGCTTCCGATTCAGGTCAAGGCGAATCAGCTGCCCGACATTTTCTACACGTGGGCGGGTGGATTTTCCGAAGCCTTCGTGGCGTCCGGCAAGGTTCTGGAACTGGATTCCTTCTACGAAAAATACCGTGACGAGCTCCCCGAGAGCAAGCTGGCTGCACGCTACGACGGCAAGCTGTACGGAATCCCGTACGTCACGCCGATTTCCGTAGTTTTCTATAATAAGAAGGCATTTGCCGCGGCGGGCATCGAATCGACGCCCGAGACGTACGATGAGTGGCTTGCGTGCTGCGAGAAACTCAAGGAAGCGGGAATCATCCCCATCGGCAACGCGGCAAAATCCGACAACGCCTGGGTTCTGGCGATGCTCTACGATGCATTGATGCTCAAGACCGTGGGCCCCGGGAAGCTGGCGAAGGTGCTGACCGACAAGGAAGGCTCCTACAACAGCACCGCCTTCCTGGAAGGCACGGAGGCGTTTCGCAAGATCATAAGCCTCGGCTATATGGATCCCCGCGCCGGCATGATCAACAACGATCAGGCGCTGGAGAAGCTGTATCGCGGCGAGTCCGCGATGTACGTTACGGGATCGTGGCTGGCCTGTCAGTTCTATGATCCGAAGAATTGTGAGAATCCGGAAGATTTCGATTTCTTCCCGGTTCCGGTGATTAATGAGGCAAATGCCTCCGCCACCGACTTTATGGGCGGTTCGGCGGACACCCTCATGGTAAACCGATATTCCGAGCATCCTGAGGAGGCTGCGGAAATTGCATTTTTACTTGCCCGTTCGGTTTCGCGCCGCTCCTACTTAAGCGGTGCGGGCACACCTGCATGGAACGTCGATTACGATACTTCCGCGGTGCTGCCGCTGCCGAAGAAGATCGCGGAAACCTGCGAAGGTGCTACGTCCTTCACGCTCTGGTTCGACACGTTAATGGTCGCGGACGACAAGGACGAATACCTCAAGAACCTCACTGACCTGTACAACGGCACCATCGATGCACAGCAGTTTGTGAGGAACATGGCCGAGAAGCTTTCGCAGCAGCGATAATGAATTTGCCATCATCGTAACATTTTTCCAAATATACGCACAAGACCTCGAATGAAAGCTTCGTCTGCAGCGATGCGGGTGAAGCGGCTGGCCGCCGGGATACCCCGCGCGGCCGACCCTGTCGAGGTAATCCACGCAGAGGATGCTCCGATTACGGAGCGCGCAACAACGTTTCGCGATGAACACTACTTCACTTATATTTGTTTGCGCATAAGGCAAAGCAGGTCCGGGTAACCGGGCCTGTTTTGTTTGGGAATCTAAGCGGGCGCGGACGCGGGAAGCGCGGGGGACAGAGTCTCGCACGAGGCTTCCCGGGCTCGGGCAACGGGCAGATCGTGGTCCTCGTCAGCTGCACGGGGCATCTAAGCGCCCGCTTCAAACGCATATCGAAAGGCCGCATCTGCGAAACTCGCTTCGCTCAGACATCTTGATGCGGCCTTTATGCATTTTCCCGGGCGCTAAGATGAGCCCTCTCGCAGGCTTGGCCTGCTCGAGTAGCAATGCTTCCGAGGACGACGATCGCCCGGCCCGAGGGAAGCCTCGTTCACATCGGATTCCCGTGCTTCCCGCGTCAGCGCGCCCGCAAAGATTCCCCAACAAACAAAACAGGCAGGGAAACCCGGTGACGCGGGGAATTGAAAGTAACGTTCATTGCGGTTCTGATGATTAATAAAATGATGTCGTATCGAAAAGAGGGCGCACGTTTGGCGACTGTGCAGGGGGATGGGGCGGAGCGCTTTCCGAGCAAGCATCTGACTCCCGGCGAAGAAGTCGCCGGGAGGGCTATCTTAGCGCGCGCAAGATCGATTAGGGCGTTTCGAGGACTGTTCGAAGCGAAGCGAGCCCCGCAGAAACGCCCTTGATTATGAGATCGCCGCGCACGCTTAGATTCCCTGAGGCTGCGCGCTCGGAAAGCGCTCCGCCCCATCCCCCTATTCTATTCGGGCAAACGAGCCCTCGTGGCGCTTTTTTGTTGAAAATATCCGCTGTTTTTGCTATCATTACTGTAATGTTTTGTTGTACTGTCACCGGCCGTCGGTTTGCCGTTTTGTTTCGGCAGGGGGTGTTTAAAGCGATATGAAAAATCATCCGTTTCGTTCCTTGCCGCTGAAGCAGAAATTGCGGCGGTTGTTTTTGCTGGCGTCGATCTTGTATATCATTTTCATGTTCGTTCTGTTTGTGTTTCTGTTTCAAAGACAGAGCGTGGAATCGGCGCAGAAGACGCTCCGGGCGAACCTTCTGACCATCGGCGGCACCATCCGGTCGAAGGTGGAGAAGGTCAACGCGTTTACGTTCCTGATCCTGATGGATGAGGACGTGCAGGAGTATCTGACATATGATCTGAAGGCGCCGGATGCGGACGAGGCCACCTTTAAGAACCTCGAGCGGGACGCTTTGGCGTCCATGCGGAACGTGATGGTTCCCTACGACGAGGTGTGCTCCGTCTATGTGGTGCGCGAGGATCTGAAATACGCATGCCTGCAGCAGGACGTGCGGGTGTTCCGCGTGGACCGTTTTGCGGAGGATCCGTGGCGCTCGGCGCTCGCGCAGAAGCACGGAAAATACGTTGTCTGGAAGAACGGTGACGGTATCTTCAGCATTCCCGATCAGAGCATCATGAGTATGATGCGCGTCTACAACGACACGAAGACGCAGAAGAAGATCGGGTACTTAAGCGCAAACTTTTATGTTTCCGAATTGATGAACACGCTGGTGGGGGAGGACTTGGAGCGCAGGGAGTATCAATTCCTCGATCACAACGGGCTCTCCATCACGGTCACCGGCAATTCGGGAACGGAACTCTTTGACCGCTACCGCGAGACAGCTGCGAAGAAGGGGACGACCTCGTTTGTAACCAGCGGCATTTTCCGAAGAGACATCTACGCGGAATACACGATCCCCGAGACGGACATGACCATTGTGTGCGTGGAGCACTTCCTTCTGTGGGAAAATCTTTCCTACAAATTCATCACGATCCCCCTGGCGTCGACGGCGTTGATGATGGCCGCGCTTTTGTGGCTGGATGCGATGATCCGGCGCTACGTCACCAGGCCCATCCGAATGCTGTCGGGGTCGATGCAGTCCGTTAAGAAGGGCCTGTTCCGGCGGGCGTCCATCGTCACCTACGACGACGAGATCGGTATGCTTAAGGACAGTTACAACGAGATGATGGTCGAGATGGATCGGCTGATCCACGAGCTTCTCGAGAAGGAGGAGACGGTTCACAAGACGGAGATCAACGTGCTGCAGCAGCAGATCAAGCCGCATTTTCTGTACAATACCATTGAGATGATCGCGAGCCTTGCGGTGGATGAGGACACCGACCGCGAGCAGGTGTACGATGCGCTGGAGACCCTGGGAAGCTTTTACCGGCAGTTTCTCAGCAACGGAAGCAACGAAGTGTCGCTGGCGACGGAGATCGAGATCGCGAAGAAGTATCTCAAGCTGCAAAAGCTTCGCTACGGCGAGATTTTCGAGGATGTCTACGAGATCGACGAGTCGTGTCTGTCGCTTCGCCTGCCGAAGCTGACGATCCAGCCGATCATCGAGAACAGTCTTTACCACGGCATCCGCCCGAAGGGCGAGTTCGGCACCATCCAGATCCGCGTCTTCCGCAAGGACGACGAGGTGCATGTGGAGCTATACGACAACGGCGTCGGTATGCGCGGCAGTCTGGTGGCCAATATCATGAAGGATACCGAGGAGCATTTCGGGCTCCGCCGGACGATCGAGCGGTTCTGCTACTTCGAGAAGCGGGACGACTGCTACACGATCGAGAGCAAGGAAGGGGAGTATACGCAGATTACGCTGGTTCTTCGGGACCAGAAAGGAGACTAGCTTATGTATCGGGTGATGATCATTGACGACGAGCCGGCGATCTATCGGCTCCTTTCGAAAATGATTGACTGGTCGGCTTACAATATGGAGATTGTGGGCACGGCGGCGAGCGGTATCGAGGCGATCAACACCATCGATGACCTGCAGCCGGACGTGTGCTTTGTGGATGTGCAGATGCCGTTCATGGACGGGATTGAATTTTCCAAACTCGCCAAGGTGCGGTATCCGGACATGGCCATCGTGGTGCTCTCCGCGTACGACGAGTTTCAGTATGCCAGAGAGTGTATCGGCATCGGCGTGTTTGACTACCGCCTGAAGCCGATTGAGAAAAAAGATATCAATGACACACTGAGACGGTTGTTTCTTTACCTGAATAATCAGCGCGAGGCGAGGGGTGAAGAGCCGGAAATCTCCTCCGTTGCGAAGGCGTCCTACAGCCTGGAGAAGGTGAAGGAATATATTCAGACGCGGTATTTTGAGGTCGACATGAACGTGTCGAAGGTGGCGAAGGCCTTCGGCTTCAATCAAAGCTACTTAAGCCGCAAATTCAAGAGTGAGACGGGGGAGCGCCCGGTGGATTATCTGCTGGCCTGCCGCATGGAGCACGCGAAGCGCGCCGCCCTGGCGGGGAAGCAGCCGTATCAGGTGGCGAAGGAGATCGGAATTCCGGATCCCAATTATTTCGCGCGGTGCTTTAAGAAGTACACCGGCATGGCGTACTCTGCGTATCAGCAGAGCGTGAAGAAAGAATCCTAGCGGCGGGAATCGGTTTGCATTTTCCCGTTGCTTGCGATACAATGTTTCTGTCGGACCGGAGTGTCCGGCGGCGCGTATTTTATCATAGGAGGTTCTTTTGTATGGGTTTGTTTGACAAGAAATTCTGCGACATTTGCGGAGAGAAGATCAGCTTTTTGGGGAACCACAAGCTGGAGGACGGCAACATGTGCTCGGCCTGCAACAAGAAGATGTCCCCGTTTTTCAGCGGTCGCAGAAAGACCACCGTCGCGGAGATGAAGGAGCACCTTGCGGAGCGCGAGGCGAACCGTGCGAGACTTGCGACGTTCAATGTGAATTCGACTTTCGGCGATTCCAAGAAGGTTTACGTGGATACCGCCAACGGCAATTTCCTGGTAACCTATGCGGCGCCCGGGAATTTTGAGAAGGATAATCCCGACATCCTGCCGCTCTCGGCGGTCACCCGCTGCGATGTGGACGTGAAGGAGACCCGCGAGGAGGAATTTTCCAAGGATGCCAACGGCAACCGCGTGAGCTACAATCCCCGCCGCTACCGCTATTTCTATGATTTCAAGGTTGTCATCGGTGTGAACTGGAAGTGGTTCGACGAGATCGACATAAACCTTAATACCACCCGCGTGGAGGGCCTCCAGTCCGCGAGATATCATCAGTTTGAGCTGATGGGCCAGCAGATCCGCAATGCCCTTACGGGACAGCCCATCACGATCACACAGAATTATACGAGCGCGCAGCCTCTCACCGGCGCCGATCTTCTTAGCATGATGGCGCAGGCAAATGTGGCCGCTTCCGCAGCGTCCGGCAGTGCGAACAGCAGTGTCGCTTCGGTTTCCGCAGTGGCCGCCCAGCAGGCTCCGGTCTCGGTTTCCGCTTCCCAGGCAGCTCCCATGTCCGCTGCTCAGCCTTCGGCAAATGTGACGTCCGCTCCGGTTTCCGCGGCGCAGCCCGCCAACACGTTCTCGAACGTGGCACCGAACTGGATGTGCCCGTCCTGCGGCCGCTCCAACGACGGCGCGTTCTGCAGCAACTGCGGCACGAAGAAGCCCGAGCCGAAGCCGCTTACGACCCACACCGAGTTCAAGACGACGGCTCCGAACTGGATGTGCCCGTCCTGCGGCCGTTCCAACGACGGTGCCTTCTGCAGCAACTGCGGCACGAAGAAACCGGCGCCTCGCAAGAAGTGTCAGTCCTGCGGATGGCTTGCTCCGGTTGACGGCGCACCCAACTTCTGCCCGCAGTGCGGATCGAAGCTGGAGTAGCATTTTTCGACGGAAAACAAGGATTCTTACCTGCCCCGGAAGCGTGAGTCTTGTGTGAAAGACTTGCTTTTTCGGGGCAGATAGTCTATAATGCGAGTGCATTTTGCGCACGAGGCGGCCGGCGGGGAGAAAGCGATCGGGCCGTCAAAATCGGGAGTCATTGGGGAGAGCTCCGGGAGTGCGCAGGGAGGTTGTATGACACTAAAAAAAGAACGGGCCGGCATCATTGCGATGGTGATGTATGCGCAGATGATCCTGGTCGTCTTTGTGATCAGTGCTTCGCTCGCCAGAGATGTCGGTCTCGGCGGCGTTGTGCTGCCTTTGGTGATCCGCGCGGCCGTGCTGACGATGCTGGTGCTCATCGGCGCGATCGTTGCGTACTTTTTGGTTCCGAAGAAGAAACGGTCGTGGTTTATCCTCGGCGCCTTCGGCTTTGAGATTCTTGCCTGGGCGCTTGCGGCTGTCTGGATGGGCTTAAAGGGCGTGTTCGGCGTGACAGAGTTTTTGTACGCGTTCCTTGTCGTTGCGCTTCTGGTGATCGGCACGGCGATCCACACGCTGCTGGCGCCGAAGAAGGAGAAAGGAAACTGGGCCCGTGTCCGGGTCATGGCTTCTTTGGAAGTCATTGTCTTTTTGGTCGGTGCATTTTACGTCGTGCTGCATTTCCGCAACGACATCATGCGCACGGACGTGACGCTTTTGATGTTCGTTCTCTGCGCGGTTTCGCTGTTGTGTTTCTGGTGGTGCTCCGAATCCGTGAACCATGTACTGACGCTTGTGATCATCCTGCTTCAGGTGATCTCCTATATCGTCTGCTTCGGCAAATTATGCGCCAACAAGGAGCAGCAGGAGCTGATCGGCGTTGTGCTTAAGAGCAAGAACATGTCGCACATCCTGACGATGCTTGCGATGCTTTTGGTGTTCCTGCTGGCGGTGGCGGTGCTGCTGCAGTACCTTAAAAACCTTCAGGTCATCGGAAAATACGCATCCATTTCGTTTACGTGCATCGTGATCGGAATGCTGATGCTTCTCGGTTCGCTGCAGGATAAACTGGGCGACGCGGCCGGTATCGATTCCGGCGATGCGGTTACCACCGAGGAGTACTGTCTGTATGTTCCGACGGACGATCCCGCTCAGGAGCTCTCCGACGCGGCCGGATACACGATCGCCTACGGCGCGGAGGGCCGCACCATCGCCATGGCGAAGGCGGTGGAGGCGCTCGGCGAGAAGGCGGGCACGACGCTTACGCTTCGCGGTTACAACTCCCGTATCGAGGCGGCGGAAGCCCTTCGAAAGGGCGAGGTGAAGGCGGTATTTATCGAAGGATTGTACGTGGAGATCCTGGATGCAGCTTACGAGGCGATGGAGATGGATGTCTCCTTTACCGGCAGCACCCGGTCGATCTTTACGCTCTCGATTCCTGCGGTCCCGGACGATCCGGAGCCTACGGAGGAGCCGGATGATCCGAACGCGACACCGACGCCGACCATCAAGCCCGGCGAGCCGACACCGACGCCGGATCCGTTTCAGCCGGCAGAGTTTAAGGAGCGGCCGGACAACTCCGGAATCGACCTCACGACGACGCCGTTCACGGTGCTTCTGAGCGGTATCGACACTTACGGCGGAATTACCGCGAGAAGCCGAAGCGATGTAAACCTTCTCATGTGCGTCAACCCGGTGACGAAGGAGATTGCAATCGTCACGACGCCGAGAGATGCCTATGTACATATTCCGGGCAAGACCAAGAAGCTTCGCGACAAGCTTACCCACGCGGGCATCTACGGTCCGCAGTACTCCATGGCGACGCTGGAGCATCTGTACAGCGTGCCGGTGGACTTCTATGTGAGAGTAAATTTCTCGAGCGTTGTGAAGATCGTGGATGTGCTTGGCGGTGTGGATGCAAATTCTCTGTACACGTTCACTTCGGAGGGCGGATATCAGTACCGCAAGGGACTGATGCATATGAACGGATCGCAGGCCCTCGCCTTTGTGCGTGAGCGGCACAATGTTCCGGGCGGCGACTACACCAGAGGAAAGCATCAGATCGAGGTTATCAAGGGCCTGATCAACAAGGTGACATCCTCGAAGGTGCTGACGAATTACGAGAGCTTCTTAAACACCTTGTCGAAGAGCTTCCAGACGGACATCACGGTTTCGCAGATCGCGCAGCTGGCGACGATGCAGTCCAGCGACGGTGCGAACTGGCACATCACCTCGTATGAGACGGTGGCCAGCGGCGACTGGGCATATTGCGACGCGATGCCGAGCACGAAGCTGTGGGTGGCATCGCTGGACGTGAATTCCATCGCGAAGTCCGCAGGACTGATGAGACGCGTCTTAAACGGCGAGTACATCCAGGACGGCGAGTACAAGTACGACAAGTAAGTTTCATTGATGATCACGGCGCGGGGGCTGGGCTCCCGTGCCGTCTTTTCCGAAAGAGGGCGCGGAAAATGCGTGCCGTAATCGGTAACACGGGGAGGCGACCATGCGTCTCAGAAGACGAATTCTCATTGCCATTATCCTCTGTCTGCTCCTGCCGCTTCTGGCAATCGCGGTTGTGGTTGTCCTGATCCTGCGGTTTCAGGTGCATTTGTTGTCGGTTTCCTACAACGTCAAGACCGACACCTTTGAGGTTATCCAGAATTCACCCTCGCTGTTTGAGAGCTTGACGAGGGACGATTACAATGACCTTCTCGAGACGGTACGCCGTAATCCGGCGCTGGTCACGGATCCGGAGTGGCTTGCGGAGCGGAACGAGGGACTCGCGGAGAAGCACTCGTTTCTGTGCTTCCGCGTGGACGGCAAGATCGTCTATAACGGCGAGCCCGATTTCTACAGCACGCTGGAGGCGCCGCTCCCCGATTTCCGGGAGCCGGATGCCGAGCGGGACCAGAGCGTATATCTGGAAGGGGATTCCCGGGCGCTGATCCGCCAGATCGACATCCGCGGCGAGGACGGGTCGGAGCAGTCGCTGTTCTTCATCACGGACATCAACCACGTGCTGCCGCAGTGGAAGAAGACATTTTTCGAGGTGCTGATCGCGATGCTTGTCGTTTTGGTGATCACGACGCTCATCGTTGTGCGGTGGCTCACCCGAAGCGTTGTCGTGCCGCTCTCGACGATCAACGAGGCGGCGAACCAGATTTCGGCCGGAAACCTTGACTGTCCGCTGCCGGTGGGCAAGGAGGACGAGATCGGGCGGCTGCAGGCGGACTTCGAGTCGATGCGCGTGAACTTAAAGGAGATGTCGGAGAGCCGGCGCCGCTACGAGCAGGACTACCACGACATGATCGCCAGTATCAGCCACGACTTAAAGACGCCGCTCACGGCCATCCGCGGCTATGCGGAGGGCCTTCTGGACAACGTGGCGGACACCCCCGAGAAGCGCGAGCGGTATTTCCGGACGATCCACACCAAGGCCACCGACATGGAGCGCATGGTGGAGGAGCTGACATTTTTCGCAAAGATCGAGCAGCGCGCCATGAAGTATGAGTTTCGGGAAATGCAGGTCCACGGCTTCCTTGCGGACTGCATCGAGGATCTGTCCCTGGACCTTGAGACCCGCGGCGTGACCATTTCCTGCGAGGAGCATGTCCCGGAGAGCCTCACGGCGGTGTTTGACCCCGAGCACATCAAGCGCGTGCTGGTCAACATCATCGGAAACTCCGAAAAATACATGGACAAGCCGGACGGGCGCATCTCCGTCGGCGTGGACGAGGAGGACGACTTCGTGCGCTTCTCGATCACGGACAACGGCTGCGGAATTCCCGCGTCCGACATGCCCTACATCTTCGATCGATTCTACCGCGGCGACGCGTCCCGCGGCACGAAAAAAGGCGGCAACGGCATCGGTCTGTCCATCGTGAAATCCATCGTGAGCGCCCACGGCGGGTCTGTGAAGGCCTCCAGCGCCCCCGGAAAATGGACCACCATCAGCTTCACGCTTCCGAGACACTCGGAGCAGCTGCCGCAGTCTGACGACGGTAACGGAGGAATTTTATGGAACCGGAAAATAAGCAATCCATCCTGATCATTGAGGACGAGGAAGCCATCGCCGAATTGGAGCGCGACTATCTGGAGCAGTCGGGCTTCTCGGTGGCGCTTGCCGGCGACGGGGCCTCTGGCCTTGCGCGGGCCATCGAGGAGGATTTTGATCTCGTCATCCTTGACATCATGCTTCCCGGCCTCGACGGCTTCAGCGTCTGCAAGAGTATCCGCGAGGTCAAAAACATTCCGATCCTGCTTGTATCTGCCAAAAAGGATGAATCCGACAAGGTCAGCGGCCTGGGTCTCGGCGCCGACGACTACATCACCAAGCCCTTCAGCCCGTCCGAGCTCACGGCCCGGGTGCGCGCCCACCTCTCCCGGTATGCGCGCCTCACCGGCGGTTCCCGCGCGGCAAATGACGTCATCGAGGTTCGCTCCCTTCACATCGACAAATCCGCCCGCCGAGTTCTCGTAAACGGCGAGGAGCGGCTCTTTACGAACAAGGAATTTGACCTTCTTGTGTTCCTTGCGGAGCATCCGAACCAGGTGTTCTCCAAGGACGAGCTCTTCCGTGCCATCTGGGCTATGGAGGCGGTCGGCGAGATCGCGACCGTGACGGTGCACATCAAAAAGATCCGTGAAAAGATCGAGCCGGTTCCCGGGAGCCCGCAGTTTATCGAAACCATCTGGGGCGTCGGCTACCGGTTTAGGGCGTAAGGCGGCTGAGCGTTCGGACGCCGGGAGTCGGATCCCACCGTTCGGGCGCAGGTTCAGGGAATCTAGGCGTGCGCTTCATCCGCATAACCAAGGCCGCTTCTGCGGGGCTCGCTTCGCTTCGAACAGTCCTCGAAGCGGCCTATGCTACTTCGCGCGCGCCAAGATAGCCCTCGCAACGGATAAACCGTTGCGAGCCACATGCTTCCTCACGGTGGAATCCACTCCGGCGCCGGCCGCTCAGCCGCCTTACGCGGTGAAAACGGAAGGTCGAAGGGCCTGAGGTTGTGGATATTGATGCTACGGGAAATGATATTGTTGCTTTTTGAAACAAGATTGTTGTTGGCGGAGATTGACTCCGCCTTTTTTGTTGAGTTCTTTGCGGGAGGGGAACCGTCTTCGCTGTAGCCCGGAGGGCCGCTCAGACGGTTGCCTCATGCGCGGTTGACCGGGGCAAGGGGCACAGGAAGGGTTTTCAGCGCGCCTTCGGCCCTGATTGGGCTGCGGCGGAGTGGCATAAAACGCGGTTTTGACGGAAATCATTGCTTTTTTGATGAATTTTGCGTGGTTTTTGGCGGGGAGGACGGGAAGACCCGAAATCCGGGGTGGAGATTCCTGCCCGGGGATGCTATACTAAGGCCAGAGAAAAGACATCCTAATCGCCTCAAACACAAACATGGTTGTCAAGTATTCACCTTTGTTATTAACACTTTCCGAAAAGGCCGGGAGACGCAAGTCTTCCGGCTTTTTCGTGTTTGGGATTTTCGGTCGCGGAGGCGCGGCGAGACGTTGAAAACGGGGCGGTTTTGTGCTATTCTACAGGTAGAATTGCGGGCGGGGGAGCGCCCGGGATGAGGAGGAGACGACATGGCGACCGAGATTACGGCGAAGGAAGTACGGAAGTATTTTGCGGAGATTTGTGCGATTCCGCACGGGTCAGGCAACACGAAGGGAATTCAGGAGTATTTGCAGAAGTTTGCGGCGGCGCACGGGCTTGCCTGCGTGACGGAGCCTTGCGGGAACGTGATCATCAAAAAGGCGGCGACGCCGGGGTGCGAGGGTGCGCCGGCGGTGGTGCTGCAGGGACATATGGACATGGTGGCCGTGAAGGAGCCCGGCTGCGCGAAGGACCTTGAGCACGAGGGGCTTGACCTGGCGATCACGCCGGACGGGCAGTACCTCTACGCCAAGGAGACATCCTTAGGCGGCGATGACGGCATTGCCATCGCGTACGGGCTGGCGGTGCTGGCCTCGGAGGAGATCGTGCACCCGGCGATCGAGCTGGTGGCGACGGTGGACGAGGAGACCGGCATGGACGGCGCGAAGGAGCTTCGACCGGAGGATGTGGCGGGGCGCATTTGGCTCAACCTCGATTCCGAGGACGAGGGCATTCTGCTGGTCGGCTGCGCGGGCGGTCTGACGCAGGAGTCGGTGTTCCCGGTGACGCGCGACACGGTTTCGGGTAACCTTTTGCGCATCGCGGTTCGAGGCTGCAAGGGCGGACACTCCGGGACAGAGATTGACAAAAACCGCGCGAACGCGATTCTGCTTTTGGCGGAGCTTCTGGAGACGATGAACTGCGGAAAAATGCTGCAGCCCCTCTGGATCTGCGGCGGCGAGAAGGACAACGCGATTCCGACTTCGGCGGAGATGGTGATCTGTGTCAACGATTACGAGAGATATGAGATCTGCAGAGCATTTGACGCGGCGGAGCGCAAGTTGATTGACGCCTACCGGATGCAAGAGCCG
>CACZRV010000072.1 GCA_902783725.1 uncultured Lachnospiraceae bacterium
CACGCAGTCCAACTCCGTGTGCTACTGCAAGGGCGGCCAGGCCATCGGTATCGGTGCCGGACAGCAGTCCCGCATCCACTGCACGCGTCTCGCCGGTTCGAAGGCGGACAACTGGTGGCTGCGCCAGTCCGAGAAGGTTCTCAACCTGCCGTTCCTTGACTCCATCGGCCGCGCCGACCGCGACAACGCCATCGACCTCTACATCGGCGAGGACTACATGGACGTTTTGGCGGAAGGAAAATGGCGGAACATCTTCAAGACGAAGCCGTCCGTCTTCACCGCAGAGGAGAAGCGCGCATGGCTTGACAAGAACACCGACGTGGCGCTCGGCTCGGATGCATTTTTCCCGTTCGGCGACAACATCGAGCGTGCATTCCGCAGCGGCGTGAAGTATGTTGCGGAGCCCGGCGGCTCCATCCGCGACGACCTTGTAATCCAGGCGGCGGACGACCACGACATGGTTATGGCATTTACCGGAATCCGGTTGTTCCATCATTGATCCGGCTCGGGCGGATGCCCGGGACGACGCGGGCCCTCGGGCTTGCGACAAATGAATCTGCTTAAAACAAGAGCCCTCGGGGGTCGGCGGCGCGAACAAAACTCGCTTCGCCGGCTTGCCGGGGGCTCGTCGACTCTGTAAATAACTGTGATCACCGGATCCTGTGCGCGTGCCGGCGGTCCGGCATCACCAGGAGAGGATCTGCTTCTCAATCCTGCGAAGCTCCGCGCGGCGCTCCCGGTGGTCGGGGAGAACGGACTCCACACGGGACCAGAAGGCGGCGCTGTGGTTCATCTCGAAGCGATGGCAGAGCTCGTGGACGATGATGTAGTCGCTCAGGCGGTGCGGAACCATCAACAGTTTCCAGTGAAGATTGATGTTGCCCAGAGCGCTGCAGCTCCCCCAGCGTGTTTTTGTCTCCTTGATGGTGAGCGTTCCGAAGGAGACGCCCAGAATGTCTGCAAACTGCTCGAGACGGCCGCGGAAGACCGAGGCGGCGTATTTGCGGCCCCAGCGGGAGACAAGCTTCTTGCACGTTTCGGCCGGCAGCTCGGCGCCGCGAAGCACAAGCTCGAACGAACCGTTCTTTTCGTGCAGCGTGACCGTGTAGTTCTTCGCCTCCGGCGTCTCGTCAAGGCGAAGCCGAAGACTTCCGTTTCCGAACGGCAGCAGTGCCCCGTCAAAGTAGTGCGACTCCGGGCGGTCCGACTCCTCACGGGCGCGGGCCATGGCGTCCTGCTTCGTGCGGATCCAGTCCCGGTGCGAATCGAGGACCTGCTCGATCTCGTGAACCGTGCAGAGATACGGCGCGCGAACGACGAGCTCGCCCGACTCCTTGCACTGCAGACTCACGGTCTTGCGGCTCGTTCGATACAGGGTGTACGCAAGCCCCCGGAACGAGAGCAGCTCTTTTTTTACGGGACGGTGAATGCCAAACATACGGACTCCTTTCACGACGGAAAATGTCGCAAGACTATTATAACGGATGCGACGTGAAAAGTACAAGATTCATTTTTAAAAAGAGTAAATTAAATTTACATTTTGCATTTACATTTGTCGAATAGTGTGATATTAGCGCGTTTCCTTTGCGCGATAGAGCAAATAAACCTGGGAGGGAATCATGAGAAAAAAAGGAGTTGCCTGGGGTGTATTGCTGATCTTAGTGCTCTGTCCCGCCGTTTCTTTTCGATTTGAAGAAAACGAAGCTTTGTGGTAAAATGTCTCCGATGAAACGGAGTTTGAACATACTTTTAATGGTTTTTTAATTTTATCCACCTTTTTATTTAAGCTTCCGGCGGTATGATGGGCACGTAATCAAGAGAAACGCGCTTGTGGAGCGCGGGGAGATACGAATCAAATTGATCAAAGAAAATCCGGCGGGGCCGGATGCCGGTTGAGGCAGAAAGGTGAGAGATATGGAAAGAGCTGAGAAGATTCAGAAGCTTTGTCTGAAAATGAATGTGAGCGAGCAGGAGGCGGATGCGGCTTTGAGAGCCTGCAACGACGACATCCTGGATGCAGCGCTGTACCTTGAGGCGCTCGGGCGTGTGAGAATGCCCAGCGGCGGTTACTATCAGGAGACGCCGAACATGGACAGAGGTCCGCAGGCAGCTCCGCAGAAGCATGCGAGCGAGTCCTTCGGCGAGGCGCTTCGCCGCTTCGGCCGCTGGTTCATCGACCTGCTTAAGAAGGGAATGGAAAACTACCTCGAGGTTCGCAAGAACGGCGAGACGAACTTCCGGATCCCGCTTACGATCTTCGTGATTGCATTGTTCACGCCCTTGCTTCCCCTGATCGTGGTGCTGCTGATCCTCGGGTTGTTCTTCGACTACGGATATCATTTTTCGGGTCCGAACCTGAAGGAAAACGGCGCATACAACAAGGCCGCAGCAGGCTGCAGCAATGTGGCACGTGACATCAAGGTAAGCTTCACCGAGGGCGCAAGAAACTGCGGCAACGGCGGTGCGGCAGGTGCTGCAGACAATCAGGCAGGCGACGGCGCTGACGGCGCAGATGCCGAGTAACACAAAAGATTGAAAGAAAGCGGATGCGGTTCCCCACGGTGGTGAGCACAGGGAACCGCGATACGCATTTTACGGAGGAATCATGGCAACAAAAGTATTGATCGTGGAAGACGAGGAACAGATCGCAAGATTTGTGGAGCTGGAGCTGAAGCATGAGGGGTATGCCACAGGCAAGGCGGCGGACGGAAGAACCGGACTCTCCATGGCGGAGAGCGGGGAGTACGACATTGTGCTTTTAGACATCATGCTTCCGGAGCTGAACGGCCTGGAGGTGCTTCGCAGACTCCGCAAAACCTCGGAGATTCCGGTGATTCTTCTGACCGCGCGGGATTCGGTGATGGACAAGGTATCCGGCCTGGATCTCGGTGCGGATGACTATGTGACGAAGCCCTTCGCGATCGAGGAACTTCTGGCGCGCATCCGGGTGGCGATGAAGAAGGGCGGCGCGGCGAAGGATGACAGCGGAAAGCTGACGTGGCGGGAGCTTACTCTGGATCCGGCCGCGTACTCGGTGACCTACGACAACGTGCCGGTGGAGCTTTCG
>CACZRV010000073.1 GCA_902783725.1 uncultured Lachnospiraceae bacterium
ATTCTTCAGAGCCTCTTTAGAGGCAAGCAGGGAACAGCGGCTTATAGCCGCAGAGGAAACCACCAGCTCAGCTGGTGGTCATGATTTCAGGGAAACACCAAAGAGATCATTCCCTCTTCATTGTCATCTCCAGCTTATCAATGTAATAAGTCATGGTGTCGCGGTCGCGGTTGTAGGAGATGCGGTCGCGGGTCTTGGTGCCCTCGAAGTCGAGGACGGTGCCGTTGCTGGTGTAAGGGCAGTACTCTTCTTCAAGGCCGGCGAATGCTTCATTGTAGGCGCCTTCCAAAGTGCGGATGAGCCGATTACCGAAGGACATGATGTCGGTGTTTTCCTGACGAAGATAGGCATTCACAGAGCGCTCGTCGGCCATTGTCAGGACACAGACCATTTGGGTCATGCTACTTTTGTTGGAAGCTGCTTTGTGGAGTGAATCAAAGAAACTCGACATATCAGCATTCATGGAGAAGAGAAGCTCTTTTTCGTTTAAGAAGGAGCAGCGGGCAGAAAACTTGAAACTGCCGGAGAAACCGTATTGCTTCAAGAAGTTGCTGAGGCGGAGGTAATAGTCGCGTCCCAACTCGTCATTTGCCTCCATGAAATTGTCCACAAGGATTTCCATGGTCATATTGTATGTGCCGGACCAGACACCCTTGATGTCATTAAGCAATTCAACACGATGAAGGTATTCCGCATCTTTCTCCACGCCAAAGGCACTAAGCTTTGCAAACATTTCCTCGGAAAGGTTGCCCGCGGTCCAGTTGATCTTGCCGCTGTCATCCAGGACGCCGATGATGGAACCATATTTGCAGGAGGTCTGATAAAGTTCGGACTGTAGCGGGTGGTTGGCGCGGGAAAGGCCTGCGCTTTGGATCCAACTCTGCCAGATGCGGCGTTGGAAACCTGCGTCGGTGGTCTCGAAGCCTGTAGCAAGATGGTCGTCCTCAAAGCGGATTGTGAAGCGAGTGCCGGCCGGAAGGGCACCTGCAGAATCCTTGGTGCCTGCAATGGTATTGTCTGCGGATTCAAAGAGGCGCGTTATGGTTTCAAAATCTTCCTGCTCCGGACTCTTCGGAATCTCCGTGGGAGTCGGTGTGGCGGTGGGTCTGGGCGTGGAAGTCGGCGTGGGCTCGGCGTTGTCGCCGGATCCGCTGCACGCCGTGAGCATCACGGCCAGCAGGACAATAGTAAACAGAGTGGCAAGCAAACGTTTTGTGTTCATGCGGGGCTCCTTTCGTGTTGAAGACGAGAGTGGGTCACGTTGTTCCTTGACACTGCTTCACTGTATTTACTTGTCTGCGCATATATCGAGAACGATCGAAAACTATCGTAAATCAGCGTACTTTCTTGCCGCGCATCTTCTGCACCAGGTAGATCAGCAGCACGGTGATGCCGCACAGAATGATGCATGCGTAAAATGAGATCGACCGGCTCAAAAGCGTGAGCTCCGTTGCGACGAAGTCGCTGGAGGGGTCGACGTAGCCGGTGAGGCCGTCGGAGAGCATCATATCCATGACGCCCATGCCGCCCGGGATCGGGACGTAGGCTGCGCCCAGGATGGTGTAGCTCTGGATGGCGAAGATGTCGACGGCGTTGCGGCATTTTCCGCCCATCGCGAGATAGGCGAAGGCCGTGACGGAGATCTGCGAGGCGCGCTGCAGAACGTTGAAGAGGAGCGCCTTGAGGAGCATGCCCTTCTTGCCGGCCGTCATTTCCGCGCAGAGGCGGTAGTTGTTGAGGGACTCCTGAAGGCGGGCGGCGCGCCGCTCCGGATTGCGGACGAGATGGAGCTTCGCCGCGAGCGGGAGGAGCTTGACCGCGATCTTACATAAAAGCTGACCGCGCTGGATCAGGAGTACGAACATGAAGGCGAGGCCGAACTGAACGGCGACGCCGATGATGATCATTATGCGTGCGGGGATGCTGAACAACAGATATACACCCGGGCGGAACGCAAAGCAGAAGACGCCGAGAACGATGATCGAGAGCGCGTACAACGCGAGGCACACGAGGATCGTTACGGTGGTGACGCTGCCGGAAATGCCGCCGGAGTGCATCATGATGTAGGCGGAGGCGGGCTGGCCGCCGGTGGCCGAGGGCGTGATCGCCGAAAAATAGATGTCCGTTGCGGCGTAGGTATAGTTTGCGAACAGACTGCGGCGATACCCTAAGCCCCGCAAAATGGTACGGAACGCCAGCGCCTCAAAGAAGATAAAGCCGAGCATCGCCACCACGGCGCATGCCAGCCACCCCTTGTTGGAGTCGGCGAGACGCTGCATGAAAAAGCGGAACGAAAAATGCTTGTTCTGTGACACGACCGCCCAGATACTGAGGACGGCGATGCCGAAGGAAAGGATGATCCACAGAACGGTCTTTTTGGTTGAGCCGGTCTTCGGCGGCGTTGCCACCGGGCAGGACATGCCTGCGTCGAGGGAGGCTTCGTCGGTGCCGATGACGGTCGGTTCGCCCTCCGTCAGGACGCCGCGAGGCTCCAGCACGCCCTCAAAAGCCTCCTCGGCTCCGGCGTCAGCTTCGTCGAAGCCCGCGAGGCGGGCCGGTTTCGCCAGACGTTTCCGGTACAGCTTGGAACCGGTGTCGGCGGTCGATTTTTTGCGTGAACGTTTCTTCATTTTCCCTGAAATCCTAAATCTTCGAAATATACGCTTTGCTACACACGCGGACTCCCCCGATGCCGCGCTGCACTTACTCTACCTTGAACTCCGCGAGTTTGAGACCCTTGTTGCGCTCTAAGACCATGCCTACCGACCACGCGTTGATGAACAGAAGAAGCGGGTTGTCGTGGAGGTCCTTGATGCGCTTCATATCGCTTGTGCCGACGATCCTCTCGACCGGGCACTCGTCGGGATTTTCCACCCAGCGGATGTGCTCGTACGGCAGCGGGTCGAGCTTGATCTCGACGTTGTATTCACTCTTTAAGCGGAACATGAGGACATCGAACTGCAGCGTGCCCACCACGCCCACGATGATCTCCTCCATGCCCGTGTTGAACTCCTGGAAGATCTGGATGGCGCCCTCCTGCGCGATCTGCGTGACGCCCTTCATAAACTGCTTGCGCTTCATGGTGTCGACCTGGCGCACACGCGCAAAATGCTCCGGCGCAAACGTCGGGATTCCCTCGAACCGATACTTCTCCGGCGATGTGGTCAGCGTGTCGCCGATGGCGAAGATGCCGGGGTCAAACAGGCCGATGATGTCGCCGGCGTACGCCTCCTCCACGATGTGGCGCTCGTCCGCCATCATCTGCGTGGACTGGGCGAGCTTGACCTTGCGGCCGCCCTGCACGTGGTTGACTTCCATGCCGGGAGTATACCGGCCGGAGGTTATGCGCAGGAATGCGATGCGGTCGCGGTGCGCCTTGTTCATATTTGCCTGAATCTTGAAAACAAAGGCCGAGAAAGCGTCCGAGCACGGATCAATGCTCTCCCCGTCGGACACGCGGGGCAGCGGCGGTATCGTCATCTCAAGAAAGCTCTTCAGAAACGGCTCTACACCGAAGTTGTTCAGAGCCGAGCCGAAAAAGACCGGGCTGAGCAGTCCCGCGCGGATCGCCTCCAGGTCAAAGTCATATCCCGCGCCGTCGACCAGCTCCACGTCATCTTCCAGTGTACGGCGCAGACGCTCCCCGATCAGTTCATCCAGCCTCTCCGTCTCATCCAGGCGGCAGGCCACGGACGAAATGCGGTCCTGACCACGGTGGAACTCCTGAAACGCGAGAATCTGCTGA
>CACZRV010000074.1 GCA_902783725.1 uncultured Lachnospiraceae bacterium
CGAGGCTTACAAGACCAAGATTAAGACCGCGGTATCCGGCGACAACATGCCTGATATCTTCTTCACCTGGTCCTGCGCATTCCTTGGTGACTTCGTAAGCGCTGATAAGGTTTACTGCCTTGACGAAGCTTATAAGGATTTCGCTTCCAAGCTTCCGGAGAAGATGTGCAAGAACACGACTTACGACGGTAAGAAGTACGGCGTTCCGTTGACCATGAACATCGTTGGTCTCTTCGCTAACATGGATCTTCTGAAGCAGGTTGGCTACAGCGAGATTCCTGGCACGTATGAAGAGTTCATTAAGTGCTGCGATGCTCTGGTTGCTGCGAACATCATTCCTTTCGGCTGCGCCGGCAAGGAGACCTGGTGTGTTACCGAGTACCTTGAGTCCGTAATCGAGAAGAGCTGCGGCGCTGAGGTTCTTGATGACATCTTCATGGGTAGAGCTTCTTGGGACAACGCTGACGTTGCAAAGGCCGTTGATACCTTCCAGGGTATGGTTAAGAAGGGTTACTTCGATCCGGACGGCGCTGCTCTTAAGAACGACGTTGTTAAGTCCAACTTCCAGGCAGGCAAGTATGCGTTCTACATGAACGGTACTTGGAACTGCGCAGACTTCAGCAATGACGCAAACTTCAAGGATAAGGTTAAGGTTGCAGAGTTCCCTGTAATCAACGCTGATAAGGCTAAGCTTGGCCAGCTTATCGGTGGACCGTCCGATACCCTTGCGGTTGCTAAGTCTTCCAAGAACGCTGAGACGGCTGCTAAGTACACGTTCGAACTTGGCCAGCTTATCTGCAAGTATGGTTACCTCGATGGTTGCGGTCTCCCGGCTTGGACGGTTGACTACGATGCATCGTCGGTAAATCCTTTGACTCAGTCTGTAGCAGCTATCGTTGCGAACTCTGATTATATGGTTCTCTTCGGTGATACCGCTCAGACGTCTGAGGATGCTCAGAAGTACCTCAAAGAGGTTGACCTCGTTTACAGCTGCCAGGTTGATGGCTCCAAGTTCGTAAGCGATCTTAAGGCTTCCATCAGATAATTTGTCACTGTGATTATTTGAGAATTGATGTGGCCTTTCCCTATGTTCGGAGAGGCCACATCTTTGTTAAGGAAGGCAGAGTACATGAAGAGAAAACAATTAGACAAGTTCACGATTTTCATGTTCTTGTTGCCCGCTCTGTTGCTGTTTGTCGGAATTTTGGTTGCTCCTTTGATCTCTTCCGCCTACAACAGTTTCTTTAACTGGAAGGGCTTTGGCAACAAGACGTACCTCGGATGGAAGAATTACAAAGACTTGTTCGGGCAGGAAGTACAGTTCTCGAAGGCAATCTGGCATTCCCTGATCCTTGCGGGATTGTCCGTATTCATTCAGTTGCCTCTCTCGCTGTTACTTGCCCTTTTGCTCGGTAGAGGAATTAAGGGTGAAAGGTTCTTCCTTTCCGTAAATTTCCTTCCGGTTTTGATTTCAACGGTAGTTATCGGTCAGTTGTGGAGAAAGATCTACGATCCCGAAGGTCTTTTGAACGCGCTCCTTCGTACGACGAAGATTCTCGGTCCGGATCAAAAGAACATCCTGTGGTTGGCGGAGAAGACCGTTGACGGCAAGAGCCTTCTGCTCTACGCCTGCTTCATCCCCATGCTTTGGCAGTATGTAGGTTATCACATGCTGTTGATGTATGCCGGTGTTAAGAGCGTTGACCCGTCCCTTCGCGAAGCTGCGAAGATCGACGGTGCTACCGATTGGCAGGTTGACCGCTTCGTCGTCATTCCGTCGATGAAGCAGATCATCAAGGTTAGCGTTATCTTCGCTGTTACCGGTTCCCTGAAGGCATACGACCTGATTGCCGTTCTGGCCGATGTACGTACGGAAGCGGCAGCAGTGCCGAGTACCGTGCTCATGAACCGTATGTCGTTGTACAACCAGTACGGCATGGGTAGTGCGGTTTCGGTAATCCTGATCCTGTTGTGCTTCTTCTTTGCGATCTTGATCGGCGCAATCTTTAAAGAAAGGGATTAGCATATGGCAATGACGAAAAGTAGAAAAAATGATGTCAGTGCCTATCAGGTGCGCAAAACCAACAAGGCGCTTGATGTTATTATATGGATTTTCCTCTTTCTTTGGGCAGTAATTAACCTGTTCCCGTTGTATTGGATGTTTACCTTCTCTTTGAAGGACAATGAGCAGATCCTGACCACAAACCGTTTCGGTCTGCCGAAGAAGTGGTTCTGGAGCAACTACTCCAGAGCGATGAATACCGGTAATATTCTGAACTACTTCAAGAACAGTATTATCATTACCCTGTTCGCGATTTTGATCACGATTCTCGCTGCTATGATGGCGTCCTACGCGATCACGCGTATTCAGTGGCGCGGCAGTGAGACTATGAACAAAGTGTTCATGCTCGGTATTACGATCCCGATTCAGGCTGCCATCATCCCGGTTTACCTGGTTCTTTCGAAGCTTGAATTGCTCGATTCCTATATCGCATTGATCGTACCGTATGCAGCATTCTCGCTGACTATGGCAATTCTGATCTGTACCGGCTTTATGACGCAGCTTCCGAAGGATCTGGACGAGGCTGCATACATCGACGGCTGCGGAAGAACCAAGGTGTTCTTCACCATTATCGCTCCTTTGATGAAGCCGGCCGTAGCTACGACCAGTATCTACACTTTCCTGCAGTGCTGGAACGAGCTCATGTTTGCGCAAACATTCAATACCAAGAAAGATATTATGACGCTGCCTGCAGGTATTCAGCAGCTCACCGGTAGTTATACGATTGAGTGGGGCCCGATCGGTGCCGCTCTGTCCATTGCAACGTTCCCGACGATCATCATCTACATTCTTCTTTCCAGAAGAATTCAGGAGAGTTTCATCGCGGGTGCTATCAAGGGTTGACTTCCCTTGGTAAATCAAATACCGATTTTCCGATGCCGACCGCATATTGCGGCCGGCATCTTTTTTGTTTGCGCGGGCACTGCGGAATGATATTGCGGACGCCTCGCAAGGATATCGCGAACACTGCGGAAAATGAGCAAACCCTACAAAAAACATCCTGCTTTTTCCGAAACTTTGTATGGTCGTTGAGGTCGGAATGTGGTATACTGATACCGACTTTACGCTTTTACTTGGTCCGGCGGCAGGGCAGCCGGATGCGAACGGGAAAGAGGATGCTATGGTAATCAACAAGAAAGAGTTCAAGAAGAACGTACAGGACTATCTGAAGACATTTTACCGCCGCACGGTAGAGGATGCTTCGCAGCAGCAGATTTATCAGGCTGTGGCGTTCGCGGTGAAGGATTACATCGTGGATCGCTGGGCTGCAAGCCAGGCGGAGTTCGAGAAGAAGGACGCCAAGACGGTGTACTACCTCTCCATGGAGTTTTTGATGGGCCGTGCACTCGGCAATAATATTATCAACTTAAAGGCAGACAAGGAGATCCGCAAGGCCCTCGAGGAGCTCGGTCTTGACCTCGATGTGATCGAGGATCAGGAGCCGGATGCGGCACTTGGCAACGGCGGTCTCGGCCGTCTGGCTGCATGCTTCCTGGATTCGCTGGCGACGCTGGGCTATCCGGCATACGGCTGCGGTATCCGATACAAATACGGTATGTTCAAGCAGGTCATCCGCGACGGCTATCAGGTGGAGAAGCCGGATGACTGGTTAAAGGAGGGCAACCCCTTTGAGATCAAGCGTCCCGAGTACGCATGCGAGGTCAAGTTCGGCGGCTATGTGCGGTACTCCAAGGACGAGAACGGCAGGGAGCATTTTACGCAGGAGAATTACCAGTCGGTAATGGCGATTCCTTACGATCTTCCGATTGTCGGCTACGGCAACAACGTTGTTGACACGCTTCGCATCTGGGATGCCGAGGCCATCGACAACTTCAATCTTGAGAGCTTCGACCGCGGCGACTACCACAAGGCGGTGGAGCAGCAGAACCTTGCGCGTCTGATTTGCGAGGTTTTGTATCCGAACGATAACCACTATGCGGGCAAGGAGCTTCGTTTGAAGCAGCAGTATTTCTTCGTTTCCGCAAGCGTACAGCGCGCGGTGAAAAAGTACATGTCCCGCCACGACGACATTCACGGCCTGCCGGAGAAGGTTGTCTTCCAGCTCAACGATACGCACCCGACCGTTACTGTGCCGGAGCTGATGCGCATCCTCATGGATGAGTACTATCTCTCCTGGGATGAGGCGTGGGACATCACGAACCGCTGCTGTGCATACACGAACCACACGATCATGGCGGAGGCCCTCGAAAAATGGCCCATCGAGCTGTTCTCGCGTCTTCTGCCCCGTGTTTACCAGATCGTGGAGGAGATCAACCGCCGCTTCGTAGCGCAGGTTTCCGAGCGCTATCCGAACGACTACGAGAAGATCCGCAAGATGGCCATCGTCATGGACGGCCAGGTGAGAATGGCAAACCTCGCGATTGTGGCAGGATTTTCCGTCAACGGTGTTGCGAGACTGCACACCGAGATCCTCAAGAAGGAGCAGCTTCGCGACTTCTACGAGTTCTGGCCTGAGAAGTTCAATAATAAGACCAACGGTATCACGCAGCGACGCTTCCTGCTGCACGGCAATCCGATGCTGGCTTCCTGGGTGTCCGGCAAGATCGGCGACGAGTGGATCACCAACCTGCCGCACATCGAGAAGCTTGCGGTTTACGCCGACGATGAGCGCTGCCGCCGTGAGTTTATGAATATCAAGTACAAGAACAAGCTTCGCCTTGTGGAGTACATCAAGGAGCACAACGGAATCGATGTGGATCCTCGCTCGATCTTCGACGTGCAGGTAAAGCGTCTGCATGAGTACAAGAGACAGCTCCTCAACATTTTGCATGTGATGCATCTGTACAACCAGCTGCGCATGAATCCGGATATGGACTTCTATCCGAGAACGTTCATCTTCGGTGCGAAGGCCAGCGCCGGTTACCGCCGCGCGAAGGCCATCATCAAGCTCATCAACAGCGTGGCTGATGTGGTCAACAACGACAAGAGCATCAAGGGCAAGCTGAAGGTTGTATTTATCGAGAACTACCGCGTTTCCAACGCCGAGTGGATCTTCGCTGCCGCGGATGTTTCCGAGCAGATTTCCACCGCAAGCAAGGAGGCTTCCGGTACCGGCAACATGAAGTTCATGCTTAACGGTGCGGTGACTCTGGGCACGATGGACGGTGCGAATGTGGAGATCGTCGAGGAGGTCGGCGAGGACAACGCCTTCATCTTCGGCTTGAGCTCCGATGAGGTCATCAACTACGAGAACAACGGCGGCTACGATCCGAGAGAGATTTACAACACCGATCAGGACATTCGCCTGGTGCTCACGCAGCTTGTGAACGGCTTCTATTCGCCGGAGGATCCGGAGCAGTTCCGCGAATTGTACAACTCGCTTCTCGACCGCAACGGCGGCGAGCGCGCGGACCAGTACTTCATCCTCAAGGACTTCCGCTCCTACGAGGCGGCGCAGAAGCGCGTCGAGGAGGCGTACCGCGACGAGGACCGCTGGGCGAAGATGGCAATACTCAATGTTGCCAAGTCCGGCAAATTCACCTCCGACCGTACCATCGAGGAGTACGTTCGCGATATCTGGCACCTCAAGAAAGTAAACGTTGAACTGTAAATGCAGCAAGGTGACAACGGGGACGGTTCTCCGCTGTCACCTTTTTTGTTGCCGGGGCCCCCGGCGGCATTTGCCCGCACTGTCATCTCGCCCTTGAAAGGTCGCGGCGGGGCGGTTATAATAAGAGCGTGGAAAGGAGGAACGCGCATGGAGCCGATTCTTCACGTGCCTGCGGATGCGGCGCGAATCATCGGAAAACTGGAACAGGCGGGGTACGAGGCGTACGTCGTCGGCGGTTGCGTGCGCGATTCTGTGCTCGGACGGGAGCCGGAGGACTGGGATATCACCACCTCGGCGTCGCCGGAGCAGGTGAAGGCCATTTTCCCGAGAACCATCGACACCGGCATCGAGCACGGCACGGTGACGGTGATGGACCACCACGTCGGTTACGAGGTCACAACCTACCGCGTGGACGGCGAGTACAGAGACGGAAGACATCCCAGCAGCGTGACTTTTACCAGGAGTCTGGAGGAGGATCTGCTGCGGCGGGATTTTACGATCAATGCCATGGCGTACAATCCGAAGAGCGGGCTCGTGGATCTCTACGACGGAATGGGAGATCTGAAGCGGGGCTGCATCCGGTGCGTGGGCGTTCCGAAGGAGCGTTTCTCCGAGGATGCGTTGCGGATCCTGCGGGCGCTTCGGTTCGCGTCGCAGTTAGGGTTCGCCATCGAGGAGGAGACCCTTGCGGCCATGCGGGAGCTTGCGCCGAGGCTTTCCGCGGTCAGCGCGGAGCGCGTCCGGGTGGAGCTTGTAAAGCTTCTGGGCGGAAAATGTCCGGAGATGATGGTGACAGCGTATGAAATCGGCGTCACGGACGTCATTCTACAGGAGTGGAATGCGATGATTACAGAGGATCAGGACAATCCGCATCATCTGTACGACGTCGGCAGACACACCGTGAAAACGCTTCAGGCGCTGCACAAAGAACCGGAGTATCTGGCTGCAGATGCCCACGAGAGAGCGATCTACGACATGGCGATGCTTCTGCACGACGCGGGCAAACCGGCGTGCCGCACCATCGAGGCGGACGGCTACCGGCATTACCGCGGGCACGCGTTGATCTCCTCGGAGATCGCGAAGAAGGTGCTGCGGAGACTGAAGTTTGACAACGATACCATCGCTCTGGTGACGCTTCTGGTGCGCTGGCACGACTGCCGGTTTGATATCAAAAAGGACGTGAGCTTTGCAAATTCCATGCGGCGGATCGTAAGCCGCGTCGGGAAGGACAACATGAAGTACCTCTTCCCAATCATGCGGGCGGACATAGAGGGGCAGCATCCGGACTACCGGGAGCGCGGGCTCGCGCGGGTGGCGCGGATGCAGGAGGAGTACGAAGTCATTTTGCGCGAGGGACACTGTGTCGCCGTGAGGGATCTGGCGGTGACGGGGCGCGACCTGATCGGGCTCGGGTACAAGCCGGGACCGGCGCTCGGGGAGGCGCTTGAGAAGCTTCTGCAGATCGTGATCGACGACCCGGCGGCGAACACCGCGGAGACGCTCACGGCGAAGGCGAAGGCGTGGCTTGCCGAAGCGTAGGCGGGCTTCCTTGCGGCCGGCAGAGGCGCGAACAACCGAATACAAAAACAAGAAGCGGCAAACCAAGCAAAAACATTCGGAAAATGCCCTGTTTTTGCGAAGAAATTGCCGCTTTTGCTTGCTTTTTATGCAGAATTAAAGTAAAGTTATTATAATACGGAGAGTGCTTCTTTACGGTAAAGCAGTAAAGAGCGCAAAGCCCCGGAACCACCCCCGAATACCAATGGTTTCCGCGTCGCGGCGACTCCGCAAATCAAAGTGAAAGAGGATATAAGCTTATGAACTGGGAAGTCATTGCATTTGTCGTCTACTTTGTGTTGGTAATCGGCATCGGCGTGTATTTCTTCATCAAGTCGCGAAACGGCGGCGAGAAGGACTACTTCCTCGGCGGACGTAACATGAGCGGTGCGGTTGCGGCGCTTTCAGCCGGCGCATCGGACATGAGTGCATGGGTTTTGCTCGGACTGCCGGGCGCGATCTACGCAGCCGGTATCAACCAGGTGTGGATCAGTATCGGACTCTTTGTGGGAACGGTGCTCGCGTGGGTTTTGGTCGCACCGAGACTTCGGACATTTTCCATCAAGGCCGATGATTCCATCACGATCCCGCAGTTTTTGAAGAACCGATTCCTGCGCAAGGATCACGCGCTGCAGTTCATCTGTGCGTTTGTATTTATCGTGGTTTACTGCATCTACTCGGCATCGAGCATCTCTGCATGCGGTGACCTGTTCCAGACCGTGTTTAAGCTCGATGACGGCGGTCGCACGACGGCAATGCTGGCGGCGGCGATCATCATCGTTGCATATACTTTCCTGGGCGGCTTCAACGCCGTGTGCTGGACCGACTTCTTCCAGGGTCTTCTGATGCTGGCAGCGCTCATGGTGGCACCGATCATCGCGATGATCGTCATCAACGGCGCCGGCTTCACGCAGCCTGCGATGAATCTCGGTGAAAACTATTACAACCTGCTGGAGAGCGGCAAGCTCGACATGGTGTCCGTCGTAACGATCTTAAGCGGTCTCGGCTGGGGCCTCGGATACTTCGGTATGCCGCATATCCTGGTCCGCTACATGTCCGTCAAGTCCCGCAAGGAGATGAAGCGCTCCCAGAAGATCGGTATCCTCTGGACGTTCCTGATCCTCGCCTTCGCGACGGTGGTCGGCGTTGTTGCAAGACATTACCTCGGTGCAGGCATCGAGAAGGATTCGATGGCCTTCATGCTGATGGTTCGCGGAGTGTTCCCGGCGCTTCTGGCAGGAATCCTTCTGTCGGCAATCCTGGCGGCGTCCATGAGTACGGCGGATTCGCAGCTGCTGGCATCCTCGTCTGCATTTTCCAGCGACGTTTACAAGCCGCTTCGGAAAAATGCATCCGACAAGGAGATCATGTGGGCCGGCCGCTTTGTGGTTGCTTTGATCTGCGTTGTCGCTTTCCTGATCGCATGGAAGGGCAACAAGAGCATCATGGATCTCGTGGGAAATGCATGGGGCGCATTCGGCGCGGCCTTCGGTCCCGCAATCCTGCTGGCTCTGTACTGGAAGCGGTTTAACTACGCCGGTGCCATCGCCGGTATCGTAGCCGGTTTCGTAACGGACATCGGCTGGGCGGTTGCTGCCGGAACGATGATCATCGACAAGGAAAATGCGATCCTCACGGGAACGATCGCAGGCCTTTACGAGATCATCCCCGGTTTTATCGTGAGTCTGATCGTCGCGATCATCGTGACCTGCCTCACCTCCAAGCCGGGTGCGGAAGTTGAGAAACTCTTCGACGACGCCGTTAAGATGGTGGACGAGGAGTAATCCGGTTCGCGGACGGTCCGATCCGCGGACAGCGGACGGAAACCTTTCGGACGGAAAAGAGAGAGACCTATGAGTTTGACTTCGGAAAAAATGATGAGGCGCAGACGTGTTGCGCTGGTATTGCTGATCCTCGGTGCACTTTTGCTGTGTATCGATGTGCGGTACCGCACGAACGTTGCGTATCCGGACTACGAGTTCGTTGAGAACTACGGACCGGTGACGCAGCGCATGATCATCGAGGATGTGGTCGGCACGCGCCTGACGATCGATTTCGGTTCGGAATTGCTCGGTTACCTGTTTCTTTTGATATCCATTATCATTGTTCGCACGTATGCGAAGCCGGAGCTTTCGATGAAGAAGGAAATGAGAAAGCTCGCGACAAAATTCGGCTGGCTGATGCCGCGTGCGAAGCTTAAGTTCATTACGCTGCCGGCGTACGGTCTGGTGACGTACCTGGCGGCACGGCTGCTGCCGTTTGTTTTCAACAGCCTTCTGCTGTACAGCACGGAGTATGTAATCAACTTCGGGCTGATCATCACGGAAGCGGCGGCACTATTGTTCTGCACCCTGTGCTTTCTGCGCGAGTGCGATCGTTTCCAGAACCATAAGGAAACGCAGTTTATCTACCTGTTCCTGATTCTGACGGTATTCTCGGGGATCCTTAAGAACTTCGCAGCATTTTACGGAGTGACGGGAGTTCAGACGGCCTACGCGATCGTCAATACAATCACGGTTGTCGTGATGTGCATCGCGTTGATCCACTATGTGAGAACGGAGGACTACATCGCGCGGATGAAGGAAGCGGAGGAAGGAATCGGAAAATCCGGAACGGATGATTTCATTTTCTTCAAATCCTGACCCGGACCACCCGGGCGAATCGCCCGGAAAATGAAAAGGAGGAAGATCCATGGCAGAGAAAAGCAGACGGTATTCCTATGCGGCAGCATTGCTGATGTTCCTTTTGGGACTGAATATGCTCGCGGTTGAAGTCGTCAAATACAGGGGTATTCTCAAGGACGACTCGGTTTCCGTATGGGAAGCATTCAAGACCAGTTATCAGCTGGACGGGGAGTTGGCGAACATGATCTGGGGCATCGCGGGCCTTGTTGCCGCGGTTGGCCTGTTCATTCTGTTCGTTTCCCTTGCGGTCAATAATCGCGGCCTGTTTTTGACGGCGATGATCCTTGAGATGCTTGCATTCGGCGCTACCGTGTACGCGTTGATTGCAACCAAGTTCTTCAAGGAATTCACAGGAGCCGGCAAGGCAGGTTTGATCACCGGCCTTTCGCTGATGGGATTGACATTGTTGTTCCTTGCGCTTGCGGCAATTCTTTTCGCCGCCAGATCGGCTGACGCGAAGGTGTTTGCTGTTCTCGCTGTAGTCGTCATGAGCGTTACGGCGGCAATCAGCCTGTTCATTGCCGCATATTTTGAACTTGCAACGAAGGTTAAGTACTCCGCCTTTATCAAATTCTGCTCCGGCGTTGACGCCGTGTGGATGTATGCGCCGGCAAGCAAGGATGTCATGTGGCCGGTTCTTAAGACGATGGAATTTGTCAACTTCTTTACCGGCAGCTTCTTCATCATGTACGTGGTGGTGCTCCTTACCGCCCGCTGGATCAGCGGAAGACTTGAGGAACTCGGCGTAGTGAAGAAGGTTCCCGAGCAGGTTCCGGCAGCGCCTGTGAATCCTTACGGCGCACAGGCAGGCTTCGCAAATCCTGCAGCAAGTCTCTATGCGGCACCGCAGGCTCCTATGGCAGCTCCGATGGCTGCAGCACCGGCAGCTCCCGAGACTCCTGCTTATCAGGCACCGGCAGCTCCCGAGGCACCTGCATATCAGGCTCCCGAGGCATCTGCATACCAGGCTCCCGAGACTTCTGTGTATCAGGCTCCCGTAACACCGGAAGCACCTGCATACCAGGCGCCCGAGACTCCCGCGTATCAGATACCAACCTACGAAGCACCGACCTACGAGGCACCTGCGTACGAGGCACCGGCAGCGGAAGCCGTAGAGGCGGTTCCAGAGAGAGCGACCGAGGCAGTTGAGACGATCGCGGACACTGCGGAAAATGCAACCGAAAGCTTTGCCGATACGGCAGCGGAGACGTTCGCGGATACGACAGCGGCAGTGAATGAGACGATCGGCGATGCGACGGCGGCTGTGACCGATGCGGTTGAGAATACCGCGGAGGCGGTAGCCGAGCCGGCCAATGCGGTAGTGTCCGAGGCGGCGGCAGCGGCGGAAGCGGATGCGGCAGCGATGGCCGATCTGATCCGTAAGTACGAGGCGCAGTACGGCGCAGCGACGGAGACCGTTGCGGATGCGGCGAACACGGTTGCGGAAGCAGCACAGGACATCACGAACGAGTGATTGTGCTGACCACGCGGAAGCGCACAAAAAAAGTGAACACGGGCGATGAACTCGCTACGAAACTTAAGAGGCAGACCAAAGAGGTCTGCCTCTTGTCATGTTCTGCCGGATTGTCGGATCATTTTCCGGAAGGTGCTTCACCAGATGGTTCTACTGCCGTAGAAGCATCGCCGTTCCGCTTGCGCAGGCGCATGCCCCGGCGCTGGTGGAATGCCTTGAATTCGGACGGCGTGCAGGACTTCATGGTGCGGAACGCGCGGTTGAAGGTCGAGAGCGACGAAAAACCGCTCTGCAGCGCCACATCGGTGATGGACAGGCGCGGGTTGAGAAGAAGCGTCTCGGCCGCGTTGATACGCCGCTGGTTTAAGTATCCGCAGAAGGTCTGCTCCGTGAACTGTTTGAACAGCCGCGAAAAATGGAATTTGCTGAAGCCGGCGATGCGTGCGGCGTCCTCCACGGTGATATCGTTCATGTAGTTTGTGTTGATGTAGTTCATCGCCGCGTTCAGGCGCTCGTAGATGTCGGTCTGGCGGCGTGACTTCGGATCCTGCGCCGTGAGGTCGCGGCGGATGTGGCGCCGGCCAACCAGCACGAAAAACTGGATCAGGTAGGAGTAGATCATGGCGACGCGAAGCGGCTCCGTGCGGTCGGGATAGATGGCGATCATCTGCTGCATCAGCCGGACGGCCTCGTCATGCATCTCGTCATCCGCCGCGATCAGGATCGGCTGGCTCAGTATGGGAAGAAGCGACGAAAAATCCTGCAGCGAGCTGATGGGAGAGAAGTTGAACAAAAAGATCATCCGCCTGCCGTCAGCGGGGGCGTGCAGCGAGTGCAGCACTCCCGGCGGGATGAACAGGATGTCGTGCACCGAAAGTTCGAACATCTGCCGTCCGATGAGGACGCGGTAGTCATTTTCCATCGGCATGATGATCTCCGCCGCAGTATGCCAGTGAGTGTCGTAATCCTCGTACTCGCTGTTCAAGTACATCAAGAGGGATTCTTTCTCGCGGAACGGCACGGTTTCGAAGGTGCCGCGAAGTTTGCGTTCCATTCGTTTCTCCTATGATAAATAAGGGTTCGACTCTTGTCGAAAACTATGCAAAAATTGCTTTTTCGGCTTGAAAAAGTATACAAAAACGGCCTGCGCACAAGTTTTGATCCGCCGCCGAAAGGTCGGTTTTTAGTGAAAAATACCAAAACTGACGGGCGGATTTGGTGGGATTTTTCGAAAATGTAAACAAAATTGACAAAAAGGTAAATAGCAAGAATCGCAAGATTTCGCAATATTTGACTTAAATATAGCAAAAATTGATATGAAAATGCAAGAGGTTTTTAGTACAATTAGCATAAATAATTCCCGAATTAGCCCCCTTTTTGTCCATTTTTGAACGAAAAGCGAGGGCTAATGCTCAGTATAGCAGGAATGGAGGAAGCAATGCGCAGGTTTTTTAAGAGCAAAACCTTTTGGACGCTGTTGGTGATTGTCGTCGCAATCGCGGCCATCGTGGTTTACGGAAAGATCAGCGGATCAAAGAACTATGCGGATAAGTACAAGGATCTTGACTTCGATAAGCTCGTCGAAGAGAGCCGGTCCGATACTTACAACGCGTACTACAAGCATCACAAGGATGCAGGTGCAGGATTCCCGACTGAGGATATCGTTGTACCGCTCAATGCAAGCTCGGTTGTCGGCAAAGACGGTGATAAGAGCTTCTTTGACACAATCGAGGGCGAGAATGTACTCGTCAACCTTGAGGACGGCTACACGGACATCAAGTTCGATGTAAAGGAAGCCGGCTTTTATTACGTTAAGCTCAGATACTATCCCGACCAGGATCCGGAGCGTTCCCGCGGGACGGAGATCGAGTTTGCGTTCCAGATCAAGGATCCCGAGGACGGTGAGATGAAGGTTCCGTTCAGCGGCGCGGATGCGATTTCCCTTCCGCGTGTCTGGAAGGACGCCAACGTGCCGAACGTGGACAACCAGGGCAACCAGATCCGCCCGCAGCAGGTTGAGGATCCCCGTTGGGAGGAGACGTACATCTGCGACGAGCTCGGTTACATCACCACCCCGTATTGCTTCTATTTCGATAAGGGCGAGCAGGTCGTCCGCTTCTCCTCGACGCAGGAGACGCTGATCCTCGGCTCCCTCACTTTGAGCGCCGTGACGACGCCGCCTACCTACAAGGAGTACCTTGCTTCGCAGACGGTTCCCGCTGCAGACAGCAAGTGGGAAGCGAAGATCCAGGGCGAGGATTCGAACGCGAGAAGATCCTCTCAGGCTCTCGGATCCACCTATGACCGCAGTTCCGCAGGAACGCAGCCCTACGATGTTAAGAAGCAGGTCATCAACATGGGCGGCGGCACCAACTGGAAGGTTGCCGGTCAGTGGATCGAGTACACTGTAAACACGGAGAGCGAAGGTCTCTATGAGATCGCCCTGAAGACGCGCCAGAACTACACCCGTGGTTTCGTGTCCTGCCGTTCCCTCTACATCAACGGTGAGATTCCGTTCCAGGAAGTCTCCACCATCAAGTTCGATTTCGATAACGACTGGAATCTCGCCAAGCTCAGCGACGAGGACGGCAATCCGTACCTCTTCCACCTGAAGAAGGGCGAGAACACCATTCGTCTTCAGGTTACGCTCGGACGTATCGGTGACATCCTTACCGAGATGACCGATTCCGTATATCGTATGAATCAGATGTATCGTCGCATCATGGTTTACACCGGCACGGAGCCGGACGTTGACCGCGACTACAATCTCGACGTCAAGTATCCCGAAGTTATCGCAGGTATGGAGACCGAGTACAAGGTTCTCTACCACATCATCGATGAGCTCGTTGAGTACACCGGTGAGAGCGGAACCCAGGTATCCTCGCTGCTGACCCTCGCATCCCAGCTGGAGCGTTTCTCGTCGGATCCCAACAAGATCCCGGCAGGTCTCGCTACCTTTAAGATGAACGTCAGCTCCCTCGGTACTTCCATTCTCAACATGAGAGAGTCGAATCTCGATATCGACTACCTCATCGTTTCCGGCAAGGGCTATGAGCTTCCGAAGGACAATGTCAACTGGTTTGACAAGGCCGCTCACGAAGTTCGCGCCTTCCTTGCTTCCTTCGTTGTGGATTATAACGCTATCGGTAATGTTTACGAAGACAGCGACGAGATGGTGACCATCACGGTTTGGATCTTCGCCGGCCGCGATCAGTGTACCGTATTGAAGGAGATGATCGATGACTCCTTCGTCAAGGATTACGGAATCGGTGTCAACGTAAACCTCATGACAGCCGCCGTGCTTCTGCCGGCAACCGTTGCCAAGACGGGTCCGGATGTCGCGTTGAATGCCGCCTCCGGAGAGCCGGTCAACTACGCGCTGCGAGGCGCTTCCGTCGACCTGACCCAGTTCAAGGGCGACGGCGACAAGGTACGAGGCTTCGAAGAGACATTTGCCGAGTTCATGCCTTCTTCCTACGTTCCATATACCTATACATATAAAGATGAAAATAAACAGGATCATGTAGGTGTCTTCGGTATGCCCGAGACGCAGTACTACAACCTGATGTTCTACCGCACCGATATCCTGGAGGAACTCAATCTGGAGATCCCGCAGACGTGGGACGATCTGATCGCACTTCTTCCTGCGATCCAGAAGGCCAACATGAACGTCGGTATTCCTTCTACGGAGCGTAAGATCAACAACGTTTCCAACCCGGATATGAACGGCTTCTTCGCGCAGTTGTATCAGCGCGGCGGAAAGCTTTACAGCGACGGCGGCGGACGCGTGCTCCTCGATGAGGATATTTCGATCGACGCATTCGAGTACTACACGATGTTCTTCACGCACTACAAGACACCGACGGACTATAACTTCGTTGACCGTTTCCGTACCGGTGAGATGCCGATCGGATTTGTCGATTACAATACGTACAACACGCTGGTTGTCTCCGCGCCGGAGATCCGCGGTCTCTGGGAGATGGCACTGCTTCCCGGTACCATCGAGAAAGACGAGAACGGCAATCCGAAGCTGGATGAGAACGGCGAGCCGATCATCAACCGCTCCTGCGGTTGCTGGGGAACCTGCTCTATGATCCTCGGTACCTCGGATAAGCAGGAGGAGGCATGGACCTTCCTTCAGTGGTGGGGCAGCGCAGCGATCCAGGCCCGCTACGGCAAGATGCTCGAGGCGATCATGGGTGAGTCCGCAAGATATGCGACGGCGAACGTCAAGGCGTTCGAGCAGCTCTCCTGGAGCGCAAGTCAGCGTGCACTGCTGGAAGAGCAGTGGAAGTGGGTTGTCGGAACTCCCGAGGTTCCGGGCGGTTACTACACCGGACGTCACATCATCAACGCAATCCGTAAAGTTATGAACCAGAACATGGATCCTCGTGAGACAGTTCTTGACTACACAAGAGATATTAACGACGAGTTGACCAAGAAACGTAAAGAGTTCGGTCTTCCGACAGAGGAATAAAGAAAGGAGAGCCTAAACCATGAGTTATGCAAACTGGAAAGCCGGTAAAAAGCGTCAGGCTCGTTTCCTCCGGAAGGATATCTGGGACCACAGAACCTGCTATGCTTTCTTGGCGCCGTACGCGATCATTTTCACATTGTTCTACATCGCGCCGGTCATCGTTTCCATCTACTACAGTTTCACGTACTTTAACGTGTTGCAGCCGCCGAGATTCATCTTCTTCCAGAACTACATCAACCTGATCCTGGCAGATGATATCTTCCTTACGGCAGTAAAGAATACATTCCTCATCGCGGCCATCACCGGTCCGGTAGGATACATTATGGCATTTATCTTCGCATGGCTGATCCACGAGCTTCCCCGCGGAATCCGCGCCATCGCCGTGCTGGTGTTCTACGCACCGACCATTTCCGGTCAGGTATACCTGATCTGGAGCTTCATTTTCTCCGGCGACGCCTACGGTTATGCAAATGCATACCTGGTGGAGTGGGGAATTATGGACAACCCCGTACTGTGGCTGACGAACCCGCAGTACATGATGGGAATCGTTATCGTCGTTCAGCTGTGGTTGTCACTGGGTGCCGGCTTCCTTTCCTTCATCGCCGGTCTCAACACCATTCCCGCCGACCAGTACGAGGCCGGTTATGTGGATGGTATCCGCAACCGCTGGCAGGAACTCTGGTACATCACGCTGCCGAACATGAAGTCCATGTTGATGTTCGGTGCCGTCATGGCCATCACGCAGTCCTTCAAC
>CACZRV010000075.1 GCA_902783725.1 uncultured Lachnospiraceae bacterium
GATGACGATGCCGACGGTGCAGGGCGAGCAGTAGCCGCAGCCGCGGCAGAATTCGCCGAGGAGCTCCGCGCGGTCGCGCTCGATGGTGGCGCGCAGCTCGTCCGTCATGGCACAATCCTTCGAAAAATACGACAGCCAGTCGTCAAGCTCCCTATCCCGCTGGATACCCCAGATGGGCAGCGCGGGATACTGACTCATAAACGCCATGCAGGCGTCCGCATTGGTAAGAAGGCCGCCGGATAAGCCTTTCATGGCGATGAAGCCCATGCCCGCTGCCGCGGTGGCCTTCACCAGGGCGATGTCGCGGTCGGACGCGAGATACGAAAACGGAAACTGCAGCGTCTCATACAGACCGCTCGCAACGACCTCCTCCGCCACGCCGATCTTGTGGGCGGTGATGCCGATGTGGCGAATCTTCCCCTGCTCTTTGGCTTCCACCAGCGCCTCGTAAAGCCCCGTGCCGTCTTCGGGACGGAAACACTGCGGAGCACAGTGGAGCTGGTAAATATCGATGTAGTCCGTGCGAAGCGCCGCAAGGCTCTCCGCAAGCTCCCTGCGGAGGTCGTCGCCGTTCTTCGCCTGGGTTTTCGTGGAGATGAATACCTTCTCACGCATTCCCTCAAAGGCGATGCCGAGCTTCGTCTCACTGTCCGTGTAGGCGTGGGCCGTGTCGAAGAAGCGCATGCCGCCCTCGTAGGCGCGGCGCAGAAGCCGCACCGCGGTATCGGTGTCCACGCGCTGGATTGGCAGGGCGCCGAAGGCATTTTGCGGAACCGTGATGCCGGTCTTTCCCAGTGTGTAATCAGCTACCATAAATCCTCCTGATAACGCACATCGTCAATCAAAAAAGCAACGCAAGAAACCCGCAAAAGCCGAAACGGTGCCCGCTGGCATCGTTCCGGCTCCGGAATTCAAATCAACTTAAACAATCTCAATCTGGCACATGCGCATGGTGGTGAGCGCCGCCTCGTGGCTTTCGGGAGTCACGCCGGCGCAGCAGGCCGGATCCACGCTGATGCGGATCTCCGGATACAGTGCCTTTAAGATCAACGCGTTGGAGACGACGCAGATGTCGGTGCAAAGGCCCACGATCTCGATCTCGTCGACCTCGCCGTCTAAGAATTCCTCGAAAACGTCCGTCCAGCCGGTGAAGCCGAAGGAGGGCTTGTTGACAACCAAAGCGCCCATGGTGTCAAGCCCCTCGCGGATCTCCCAGCCCGGCGTGTCCTCCACGCAGTGAACCACGGGAAGGTGTTTGCCCTCGTTGGAGTCCATATAGCCCTCGTCGTGGGTGTCCCTGGTGAACACAACCTGCCAGCCCTCCGCCTTGCGGGCGCGGATCTTCTCCGCCACCGCGGGAACGATCGCCACAGCCTCCTTCGTGCCGAGGCTGCCGTCGATGAAATCATTCTGCATATCGATCACTAATAAAACTTTCATAAAATCACCCCCTGGTAATCTGAATTCCCGGAATCACAGCCTGAATGTTCTTAAGGAGCGTGTTCAGGCCCATATCGCCGTCCACATGACCGCCCATCAAAACGCGGTCGTTCGCGTCGCACCAGGTGTACTCCTCCACCTGGCCGGTAGTGCGGGATGACAGAAAATGCAGCATCCGCACATCCGAAATCTTCGCGAAGGAATACTTCACATCGCCCATGTAGTTGAAGCGAATACCGAGCAGCTTATCTGTCGCAAAGACGTAGCCGCCGTCCTGGTTGCGGACGATGATCCGCGGCGTCGCCATCTGCGCGTCGAAACTCGCCACATCCTCCGGCGTCTTCAAGAGATTATTGAGCATCGTGATCGTCTGCTCCGCCGGATCATTTTTCGACTTCTTCGTGATCAGAAGGATCGTGAGCAACACCATGAAGCCGCCGATGCCCAGCATCACCTTGATCGCCGGCCCCACCTGCGGGTCGTTAAGCTTGCCGTCATAGATCAGCTTGCCCGCAACGCCGCCGACCATCAGCGCGATGATCACCGGCGCAAGCCATTTGTTGCCCGTGCTCTTCTTTGCCTTCGCGCGCACTTCCTTCGCGTAGGATTGCACCCATTTGGATGTCTCCGCCAAACCACTCATCTCTCTTCCCTCCTGTTGCCGCAGTTTTAATATCCGATCGCCGCTAAAACGCGGTCGATGACTTCAGCATTTTTCACGGAAAATTCTTCCGAAATGTGGGGCGTCTCCCCCTCTGAAATGCAGCGCCCGAGCTGCGCCACCTCCAAAGCATAGTTCTGCGGAACGAACACTTCGCGGGTGATCTCACCGGCGGGCGTTCCGTCCGGCAGAGCCTCGCGCGCGTATATCGTATAGCGAAGCGATCCCTCCTGATTGTACTCCACGTCCGAGCGGATGCACCCTTTCGAGCCGTGGATGTAAAGCCGGTCGAACCGGGAGTTTGAGCCTACGCCTAGGTTCATTCCCACGGTAAATGCCGCCCTCGCCCCGCCTTGAAACCGCATCTGCGCGGTGGTGAGCATGTCGACGCCAAGGTCCGTGAATTCGGCGCTTGCATGCACCGAGGATACCTCGTCATCGATCAGCGAGAGGATCATCGTCGTGCAGTAGCAGCCCAGGTCGTACATGGCTCCGCCGCCGTGCTCCTTATGGAGCCGGAAGTCCTCCTTATAGCCCTGGGTCACAAAGGCCGTGTCAATGAAATCCACGTCGCCGATGACGCCGCTTGCGATGTCCTTCTTGAGGCTCTCCACATAGGGGCTGTGCAGGTACGCGTAGGCTTCCATGAGGATGACGCCGTTTTCCCGGGCGGTTTTGTACATGGCGCGGGCCTCGGATGCATTTAACGCAAGGGGCTTTTCGCACAGCACGTGCTTGCCTGCCCGAAGCGCTTTCGTCACCCACGGAAGGTGCAAGTCGTTTGGCAGGGGAATGTACACCGCCTGCACCGCATCGTCCGCGAGCAGCTCGTCGTAACTGCCGTAGGCCCTCTCGATACCGTACTGTGCGGCAAAGGACTGCGCCTTTTCGAGGCTTCTGCCCGCGATAGCGTACAGGCGGCAGTTGTCCGCCTTCTTCATGCCGGGAATGGTCGCCCAGCGGGCAATATTTGCGGTTCCGAGGATACCCCAGGTGACTTTTTTCGTGTCCATGGCAGGACCTCCTTATCTCGCAAAAAGATTAAAAGATTAATCGAATTTTAATTTTTCTTCAAAGACCCTTTCATCTTGCTTTGGTATGATGACACTGTCGACAGGGAAAAGGCCCTGTGAAAAGTCAGGAAAGCAAAACAAGCGTATAAAGGAGAAACAAAAATGAAAAAGCTTTACAAGTCCAACAGCGACAAGAAAATCTGCGGTGTGTGCGGCGGTATCGCCGAGTACTTCGGCATTGACTCCTCCACCGTACGTCTCATCACCGTGCTGCTCGTACTCTTCGCAGGCATGAGCATCTGGGTTTACATCATCGCAGCCCTCGTGCTGGACAAGGCGCCCACCTACACGAACTACATGGGCTACTACAGCAACGTAAACACCAACTACGACTACTACAACGGCTACGACAGCAACAACTACTACAATAACTAAGCGCTGCGCGTAGCGCGGGCGCAACCCTGCGCCGCTGCCGCGGCATTACTCAATCGCGTCTACACCGTCGCATTTTTCGATCGTGCTGATGGTTCCGTCCTCATTGTAGGAAAATTCAGCAACACAAACGCTGCGATGGAACAGACTGCCGCCCGGCAGTTCGTCCGTATGGTAAAAAAGGTAGGAGTGTCCCTTGAAATCGCAGAGGCCGGGATGGTTCGTAAAGCACGGCCCCTCCTCCATGAGGACGCCCTGATAAGCCCACGGTCCTGTAGGGCCTACTGCTGTAGAATAACCAAAGTGCTCGTTGCGGCGCTCGCCCTCGGCGAAGCCTGCGAACACCATGTAATAGAGGCCGTCTCTCTTGTAGAACCACGGCCCCTCACCGTACGTGGTTCCGGTCATGTGGCTGCCCTTACCGAAGGACTCCACGGTCATCGGAATCTTCTGCACGCCCACAGACTCGTCGATGGAGACCATGTCCTCGTTCAGAAGGACGTAGCGAAGCTCGGGATTGCCGAAGTAAAGGTACGCCTGCCCGTCATCGTCGATGAAAACGGTGGGGTCGATGTCGTTCCAGTCGCCCTCGTCCACCAGCGGATGCCCGATGTCCGTAAAAGGCCCCTCGGGCTTGTCCGAAACA
>CACZRV010000076.1 GCA_902783725.1 uncultured Lachnospiraceae bacterium
CTCGTGCTGGAGACATCCTCTCCGTCCTCCCGGATGATCGGGCAAACGATACACTTGATTCCCAGTTCTTTTGACAGCGTTGCGAGCCTCTTTGCATCACCCGCGCGGTTTCGTCCGAACCGGAAATTTTCGCCGACGACGATCACTTTGGCGTTGCATTTTTCGACGCAGATCTCGCGAAGGAACGCCTCGGGAGACATTTCTTTGACGTTTTTTGTGAGCGGCAGGCGAAGGTAGGAAGCAATACCCATGGTTTCGGCCGCCATGGCGCTCTCCTTTTGCGTCAATAATTCCGGAGCGCCGGGGATGCAAACCGAGAGCATCACCATCGGAAGGCCTGTCTTTTGCATCTCTTTGATCAAACGCTGGTGCCCGAGGTGAAGACCGTCGAATTTGCCGATGGTCAGGCAAACCGGTTCGGCGCTTTTCGGGCAGCCGGCAAAGTCTGTAATCTTCATTCTCCGCTCTCCTGCTTTCTCACACGGTTCTTCTCGTTGTCGACCTCGTGGTACATCTGAAGCGGCACGTAGCGATGGCCCTTCTTGCGGTAGATCGCGAAAAATTCACCATCCACATAGACGCGCACGCAAGCAGCCTCGCGGTCTCCCAGAAGGTTTTCGTACACGTATTCAAATCCCTTAAGAGGCTCCGCTGCGGGCGTGAGCCAGTCCTCCTCAAGGTAGTTGCCGTTGGCAATATACTTGAGATACTCGACCTTAAGCTCCACGGGACGGCATCCGCGGTACATCGCATCGATGGGGATCAACGCCTCCGAAAGGCGTCCCTGGTCGCGAAGTGTGCGAAGCTCATCGATGGTCACGCTGTGCTCCAGTGTGAACTTCCCCGTGGCGGTGCGCACTAAAGATGTCATGCACGACCCGCACCCGAGAGCCTCGCCGATATCGTTGCAGATCGTGCGGATATATGTGCCCTTCTGGCAACGGACGCGGATCTTGTACTCGCCGCCCGCCTCATCAAAAGACAGGACATCGATGCTGTAAACATTGACCGTCTTTTTGGAACGCTCGATGGTGACGCCGCGTCTGGCCAGGTCCACAAGCTTTACGCCGTCGATCTTCCGCGCGGAAAACATGGGCGTGAGCTGCTCGATCGTTCCGACGAACCGGCTTACCGCCGCCCGGAACTCCTCCTCGCTAACATGAAACTCTTTTGTGGCGAGCACGGTTCCGTGAATGTCCTGGGTGTCGGTCACGATGCCGAGACGCCCGGTCGCAACATACTCCTTGGTCTGCATCATCAACGACTCGCACACCTTCGTTGCAAATCCTGCGCAGACAGGCAAAACGCCGCACGCGTCGGGATCGAGTGTTCCCGTGTGCCCGATCTTCTTGATCCCGAGCACGCCGCGAAGCACCGCGACCACGTCATGCGACGTATATCCGCATTCCTTGTTGATGACTACAATACCGTTCATGAATCTCCGTAAAATGAAACAATCGTATCGTCAGTAATTATCAGCATTTTTCTGCAAGCTCGGACTCCACCATAGAAGCAATCTTCTCGATGGCTGCAGAAACAGGCCCGTCGACATTGCACCCCGCCGCAAGACGGTGTCCGCCGCCGCCGAAGGTCTGGCAGATCGCCGCCACATTGACCTTTGAGATGGCACGAAGGCTCACCTTGAAGCGGTTCGGCTCGTCCTCTCTGGCAAACATGGCAACCTCGATGCCTTCCGTAAGACGCAGCTGGTCGATAACGCCCTCGGTGTCCTTGGCAACCGCTCCGAACTTCGCAAGCTCCTCCGCAGTCAGAACCGTGCAGATCATTTTCCCTCCCAGAAGGAGCTTCGAATTCAGCACGGAATATCCGATCACAAGATTCTGAAGATAGGACTTGCGGTAAAAGGTATCGTCGATCAGTCTCTGGGCATCCACGCCCTTGGAGAGCAGCTTTCCGGCCACCTTCATGGTGTTCTCCCGGCAGCATTCGTATTTGAACACGCCCGTGTCATGCACGATTCCCATGTAGAGAGCCGTGGCGATGTCCGTGGTTATCGCATTTTCCGAGAGAAGGCCGAACAACACCTCACAGGTGGAGCTGGCGTCCGGAAGAACGATCTCCTCGTCCGCAAAATGCGTGTTTGTCATGTGATGATCGACGACAAATGTATGCTTCGCGGCGGCGACCATCTCCTTTGCGCACGGAAACCGGTCCTCGCTGGAGCAATCCAACACCAGGAAGAGATCATACGGTTTCTCCGGCGGAAGAAATTCGGTGTCGATCTCGTCCCATGCGGGAAGAACCGCCAGATTTTCCGGCGGCGTCTCGAGATACACGCGGACGGTCTTGTCCGCAAAATTGTCTTTTAAAAAGTAATACATCGCCATGCAGGAGCCCACACAGTCTCCGTCGGGGTGTTTGTGGCCTGTGATCGCGATGGTTTTCGCCGCTGCGACGGCGTTTCGGAGCGAACGGTTCATTCCTGTTCTCCTTCGTTTGCTTCCGTTGTACCGGTGTGAAGGGACTCGATCAACGCATCCATCTTCATACCGTATTCCAGCGAGTCATCCGCTGCGAAAAATAACTGCGGCGTGTGTCTCATGTTCAGATTCTTTGCAAGCATCGAGCGAAGAAAAGGCGCCGCGTTGCGAAGTCCTTCAAAGGTGCTCTTCTTCTGCGCCTCATCGCCGTATACGCTCACGAAAACCTTGGCAGTCTTGAGATCCGGAGCAACATAGACGTCCGTGATGGTCGTAAGCTGCGCCACGCGAGGGTCCTTGACCTCTTCCAAAAGAAGGCGGCTCAACTCTCTTCTGACCTCCTGGCTGACGGTTCTGTTTTTCGTACTGTTCTTTCTCATAGTTCTCCATTCGTTCGGCCATCGGAAAATGACCGGTATCTGCGCTAACGGGTCAGGCAGGATTCACTCTGCCCGACCCGGTTTGTATCTTTGCTTCGCAATATCAGTTTCTGGCAACCTGCTGCATGATATAAAGCTCAACCTGGTCGCCCTCGGCAATGTCATTGAATTTTTCGAAGAGGATACCGCACTCGAAACCTGCGTTGACCTCCTTCGCATCGTCCTTCATACGCTTCAGGGACGCAAGATTGCCGTCGAAGATCTGCTCGCCGTTTCTGGTGATGCGGGCCTTGCAGCCGCGCTGTGCCTTGCCGTCGAGAATGTAGGAACCGGCGATGGAGCCGAGCCCGCTGGCCTTGAAGATCTGGCGGATCTCCGCATGGCCGATGACAACCTCCTCGTATACCGGATCGAGCATACCCTTCATGGCTGCCTCGATATCGTCGATCGCGTTGTAAATGACGGAGTACAGACGCACGTCAACCTGCTCACGCTCCGCAGTGTCCTTTGCCGTGTTGTCGGGCTTCACGTTGAAACCGATGATGATGGCGTTGGAGGCACTTGCAAGCGTGACGTCGGACTCGTTGATGTTACCGACACCGCCGTGGATGCAGTGGATTGCGATCTCATCGTTCGAGAGCTTAAGAAGCGACTGCTTCACAGCTTCCACGGAACCCGCAACGTCCGCCTTGACGATGATGTTGAGATCCTTCATCGCGCCGGCCGCAACCGCGTCGGACAGGCTCTCCAGCGAGAGCTTCTGCTTCGTCTCGGCAATGAGCTTCTCCTTGCTCTGTGCGATATATGCCTCGGAAATGTTCTTCGCTTCCTCGTTGTTCTCGGTGGCGATCATCACGTCGCCGGCGTTCGGAACGCTGTTCAAGCCGAGGATCTCCACAGGTGTGGAAGGTGTAGCTTCCGTGACCTTCTCGCCCTTGTCGTTGATCATCGCGCGGATCTTACCGAAGGATGCACCGATGGCAACGGTCTCGCCGACATGCAACGTACCCTTCTGAACCAGAACGGTAGCAACGGGACCGCGGCCCTTGTCGAGCTTGGCCTCGATGACGAGACCTCTCGCACGGCGGTTCGGATTTGCACGAAGCTCCAGAACGTCCGCCGAGAGCAGGATCATCTCGAGAAGGTTCTCGATACCGTCGCCCTTCTTTGCGGAGACGCGGCACGTAACGATGTCGCCGCCCCACTCCTCGGACACAAGGCCCTGCTCGGAGAGCTCGGTGAGAACACGGTCGGGATTTGCTCCCTCTTTATCCATTTTGTTGATGGCTACAACGATGGCCACACCGGCCGCCTTCGCATGGTTGATCGCCTCGATGGTCTGCGGCATGACACCGTCGTCGGCAGCCACAACGAGCACTGCGATATCGGTTGCCATGGCACCGCGGAGACGCATTGCGGTAAATGCCTCGTGACCGGGCGTGTCGAGGAACGTGATCTGTCTGCCGTTCTTCTCCACCATGTATGCACCGATGTGCTGCGTGATACCGCCGGCTTCCTTGGCCGCAACGTGAGCGGAACGGATAGCATCGAGGATGGATGTCTTACCGTGGTCGACGTGACCCATGACACAGACAACCGGAGGACGCTTCACAAGGGTTTCCTCGGGATCCTCGGTATCCTTCGTCAGCTCCTCGACCATGTCGATGACCTGTTCCTTCTCAACGATGTAGTTGTACTCAAGTGCAATGTCCTCGGCCTCCTCGAAGGAGATTTCGGAGTTGATGTTGTAGAGCTTTCCGGAGAGGAAGAGCTTCTTGATGATGGCAGATGCATTCTGCTTCATCTTGTCAGCCAGTTCCTTGATGGTGATCACCTCGGGAATGGTGATGTTCTTGATCTCGTTCGGATCTTCTTCCTTCTTCGGCTCTACCTTCGGCATGATGAATGCACCCTTGCGGTTTGCATCCTTCTTCGGGGTCTGACCCTTTCTGCCCTTCTTGCCGTCACCGTCGAAATCGCGGTTGTTGCGGTTCTTGTCGCGGTCGCGGTTCTGGTATGCCGCAGCGCGCTGCTCGCGGTTGATCTCACCGGCGAAATCTGCCTTGATGGAGTTTCCGCCGCCGCTGCGGTTATCGTTTCTGCGGGTGAACGTTCTGCGCTCACTGCTGTCCTTATCCTTGTCAAATCCCTGCGGGAATCCGCCGCCCTGACCGCGGTTATAGCCGCCCTGGCCCTGACCCGCAGGTCTTCTGGAAAATCCACCCTGACCGTCGCGTGCGCCGCCCTGGCCGCGGTTGAATCCACCCTGGGCGTCTCTTTGATACGGAGGTCTCGTTCCCGTGCCGGCACCGTCGGGTCTTCTCGCACCGCCGGCTCCCTGTGCACCGCCGCGTGCGCCGCGGTTATAGGAAGAGCCCTGCGCACCGTCTCTGGGTGCACGGTAGGAGTAATTGCCGGAGCGGTCTCCCTGACCGTCTCTTGCGCCCTGACCGCGGTTTCCGTCGCCTCTGCGGTCGTCTCTCTGGACGTTCTCGCGGGGCTTGCGGTCATTGATGTTCTCGCGGATCACAGGACGCTCCACCGGACGCGGAGGTGCCTGACGAATCTGCGGCTCGGAGATGATCTCCGCGGGCTTAACTTCCGCAGCCGGCTCCTTGGTCTCCGCAACAGGCGCAGCGCTCTCGGGAGCCTCCGCCTTCGGAGCCTCCTCGACTGCCGGTTCCTTTGTCTTCTTCGGCTCTGCCTTCTCGGGCTTAACAGCAGCCTCGGGCTTCTCCGCCTTCTCGGGAGCGGAACCCGGGCGCTTCAAGCGGCGGCCGTCCTCACTGAAGATCGGACCGTCGTAAAGTACGGTTTCACCGTTTTCATTTTTGAGGAAAAATTCATTTCCCTTGCGAAGGAGCGGACGCTTCTCGGCATCGTAAACCGTCCGTTTCGGCTCGAGGCGGTTGTGGTTCTGGTCATACAGCGGTCCGTTGTAGACGGTGTAGTTGCCGCCCTTGTCGATGCTGTAGATCACACCGTCCTTCTTCACGACGCGGTTGCCCTTGTCGTCGAAGCGGGCGTGCGAACGCTTATCGTCCTCCTTCTTCTCTGCCGGCTTGCGTCTGCGCTTGCCGTAGAGTGTGATCGCGATCTTCACCTCCGCGTCCTCATCGTCGACGAAGCTGCCCGCGCTCTTCACGTCACATCCGTGTTCCCGCAGGTACGTCATCATCTCTTTGTACGACGCGTCGATTTCCTTGCACAGATCACCGAGTTTGATATTTGCCATGTACGTTCATTCCTCCGATTGCTTATCTATTCGTACGTTTCATTGTTACCTTGCTTGGACTCCCGCAAGGGAGCCGCCGTCTCACCGCCGACCGCTTTATCAAATGCATCCGCCAGACCGTCCACAAGGATGGCCGCCGTGACGCGCTCCTGCTTTCCGATGGCGCGGCCCAGAGTCTCCTTCGTGCCGACCTGCCGAAGCGGTACGCCGTAGTGAAACGTGATATTTTGAATGTCCCGAAGGGCATTTTCCGACGCATCTGTCGCAACGATCACGATCCTCGCGGCTCCGGACCGGATTGCCTGCTCCACGGCGAAATTGCCGGATGCAACAGCCCGAGCCTTCTGCGCGATGCTAAGAAGCGACAGCGCTTTTTTCTCATTCATCGGCAAGTTCCTTCCCGATCCTCTCGTAGATCTCGTCGGGAACGCTCACTCCGAGAGAACGGTCAAAAGCCTTGGTCTTCCGGGCTTTTGCGAAGCAGGCTTCCTGCGGACACACATAGGCGCCGCGGCCGTTCTTCTTGCCGGTCTTGTCCAGCTCGATCTCGCCTGTGGGCGTTAAGATCACGCGGATGAGTTCCTTCTTGGGCTTCATCTCGCCGCAGCCGTTACAGCGGCGCAGCGGAATCTTTTTGGGTACCATTTGATGCACCGCCTTTCCAACACGCAAAATGCTTACGCAAGCCCCTCCGCCTGCGACTCGCTCTTGATGTCAATCTTGTAACCGGTCAGACGTGCCGCAAGACGGGCGTTCTGACCCTTGCTTCCGATGGCCAGCGTCAGCTGATCATCCGGAACGATAACGTTTGCAAGACGCTCTGCCTCGATCACGTCAACGGAAATAACCTCAGCCGGAGAAAGCGCATTTGCGATCAGCTGCGCCGGGTTGTCACTCCAGTTGATGATATCGATCTTCTCGCCGTTGAGTTCATCGACAACAGCGTTGACACGGCTTCCGTTCACACCGACGCATGCTCCCACCGGATCCACCTTGGGATCGTTGGACCATACAGCCATCTTCGTGCGCTTGCCGGCCTCTCTGGAGAGAGCCTTGATCTCTACGGTGCCGTCTGCGACCTCAGCCACTTCGTTCTCGAAGAAACGCTTTACAAGCTCGGGGTGCGTGCGGGACACAACGATTCTCGGTCCTTTGGTCATATCCTTAACTTCCACAACGTAAACCTTCACACGGTCGCCGGTACGGAACACCTCGCCCGGGATCTGCTCCGTCTCGATGAGGGAAGCGTCAACCTTGCCGAGACTGATGATGACATTCTTCTTGGAGAATTTCTGCACGATACCCGTGACAACTTCCTTCTCCTTGCCGCAGTACTGACCGAACAGAACCTTGCGTTCTTCCTCGCGGAGCTTCTGTACGATAACCTGCTTCGCCTTGCCGGCCGCGATACGGCCGAAATTCTTGGTCTTCACGTCGAGGCTTACGGTGTCTCCCACGGCGATGTCACGAAGCGGAAGCGCAGCCTGCGCCTGCTCGAGCGTCATCTCGGTCTCGGGATCGAGAACCTCCTCAACAACCTTCATATCGCGGGCAACGCTGTACTCACCCGTTTCCGGATCGATGTGCACGCGAATGTTCTCGCTCTTGCCGTACTCGTCCTTGCAAGCGGCGAGAAGCGAATCTTCGATTGCCTTCAAGAGCACCTCTTTGCTGATGTCACGCTCCTTCTCGATCAGATCGAGAGCAACGATCAACTCCTTAAAGTCTTCCTTCTTCAACTCTTCTGCAGACTTTTTTGCAGCCTTTTTCATGATAGACCTCCTTGTTTTCTTATCCTTTGTATTCTATTCTTGATTTCTTGTTTTCCGTGATCGGCACAAGTATTGATCATTCCTTCTCAACGTACGACTGCCGGATCATGCTTAAGTTTTTCTTCGCAATCGTTAGTTCTCTTCCGTCGACCGTCACAACGATCTCGTCGTCCGTGAACGATGCAAGCACCGCCGTAAACTCCTTAAAGCCTTCAACCGCACGGAAGAGCTTGATGTCCACGGGCTTTCCTACGTTGCGCTCGTAGTCCTTGGTCTTCTTAAGCGGTCTTGTCAGTCCCGGGGAGCTCACCTCCAGGTAATACGCCTCGTCGATGAAATCCTCGCGGTCTAAAACATCGCTCAAGACGCGGGACACGGTCTCGCAGTCGTCGATGGTAATTCCGCCGGGCTTGTCGATGTAAGCACGCAGGTACCAGTTTCCGGCCTCCTTGACATACTCCACATCCACCAGTTCAAATTGCAGTTGCGACAAAATCGGAAGCAGCAATTGCTCCGTCCTTTGTTCGCAGTCCTTAACCTTTGTCATAGGTCCTCCGAAATCCGCAAAATGCGGACGCATAACGCGCTCGAACATAAATTGAGAGTGGGCCGCGGCGGACCCACTCTCACATATACTACAAGTTACACACGAAGTATACAACGCATTTTCCGAAAAATCAAGAGAAAATTTCGAAAATACATCCGGACTGCCTACAGGTCCGTCTCCGCCGCCTCTGCTGCAGCAAGCGCTGCCTCCTCGGCGGCCTTCTTCGCATTCTTTTTGTTGCGCCACGCGCGGCCTGCGAACACACCTAATACCGCCACCGCGATATAGACGATAAACATCACCGCCTCGCGCAAAAACTCTGTCAAAACGCCCATGGCTTTTCCTTCTTTCCGATCAGGACTTGCGCCGGTTGGCGAGTTCCTTCACAATATCGTTCCAGTCGACATCGCACTCCACCATCAAAACCATGAGGTGATACAGATAGTCGGCAATCTCGTATTTAAGCTCCTCCGCGTCGGGGTTCTTGGCTGCGATGGTGATCTCGGTCGCCTCCTCACCGCACTTTTTGAGAATCTTATCAATACCCTTGTCAAAGAGGTAGTTCGTGTACGAACCTTCCTTCGGGTTGACCTTGCGGTCCATGATGATATTGTAGTCCTCGGTCAGCACCGTCAGCGGATTGAAGTCTGCAAACTCCTTCTTGCAAAGCTCCGTGAAGAAGCAGGAAACATTGCCGGTGTGGCATGCGGCGCCGAGCTGGTGCACCTTCGCAAGCAGCGTGTCGTTGTCGCAGTCGATGCGAAGCTCCTTGACAAACTGGTAATGACCGCTGGTCTCGCCCTTCACCCACAGTTCGCTGCGGCTTCTGGACCAGTAGGTCATGCGGCCGGTCTCGATGGTCTTGTTGAAGGCCTCCTCGTTCATGTAAGCGACCATCAAAACCTCGAGGGTGCGATAATCCTGCACAACAACAGGGATCAGGCCGTTGGCATCGGTCTTCATGTCGGAAAATGCCACCGCAGACTCCAGGCAGATGGTCTCAAGCCCGGTCTCCCGCAGAGCGCGCTTAACCTTCAGAATATTCTTATTCTCGTAATAGTTTGTTGCAACGCCGCAGCAGTTCGGCATCGACAGAAGGGTCTCGATGTCATTGCGTACCAGGCTGTCGCGCACGATGACAGGCAGCGGGCAGCTCTCGAGGATGCGGTTCATCGCGGCCGAGACCGTCACATGCTTTAACTGGAATTTTGCGACGCCTAAGTCCTTTAATTCCTCCAGAAGCTTGACGCTCTCGTAGGCGTGGTCGGGCTTCTCGATGTCGGCGTTGAACTCCACAACGATGCGGTCCCGTCCGAACCGCTCAATAGCCTTCTTGACCTCTTCCTTCGGGAAACTGCGGTCGTACGGGATGACCACGTACGAAGCGCCCGTGTAAAGCGCCTTCTTGATGTCCTCGAAGCGCTTCACAAAGCATCCGAGGTACAGCGGAATGTCAACCTTGCGAAGCAACAGCTTCACGGTCTGCAGAAATCCCGTCTGGATCGCCTCGTTGTCATCGTAGTTGTAGATGTACAGGCCGTCCGCGCCGTTTTGCTCGTAGCTCATCGCAAGCTCCAGCACGGATGCGGAAAATGCATTTTCCGCATTGATGTAAGCAATGATATTTTTCTCCATACAAACTCCGTAAGGCACCCTCAGGCGCCGGTTGTTTTCAGATCAGATGCATCCCTTGGTGGAAAGCACTTCGGATGCTAAGCGGGGATCGATTCCCGTCGCCATGTCCAACGCCTTGGCAAATGCCTTGAACATCGCCTCAAGGATGTGGTGGTTGTTGCCGCCGGAAATCTCGCGGATGTGCAGGTTCATGCCCGCCGAGTAGGAAATCGCGTAGAAGAACTCTCTCGCTGTCTCCACGTCCATCTCGCCCAGACGGTCTACCGTCGTATTGACATCGTAA
>CACZRV010000077.1 GCA_902783725.1 uncultured Lachnospiraceae bacterium
CGGCGCTTTTCAAAAACGGTCTCTTCGTCGAGTACCTGCGGACGTTCCTTGAGTACAAGGAGCGCATTCCGGAGGATGCGGACGGCGAGGACCCCGGCACGGAGATTCAGTCCATCGAGTTTCGGAATGTTTCCTTCTCCTACAAGGACAAGGAGGTCATCAAGAACCTTTCCATGGAATTCCGCGGCGGCAAGACCTATGCGCTTGTTGGCCATAACGGCGCGGGCAAGACTACGCTGATCAAGCTGCTTCTGCGGTTCTACGATCCGACGGAAGGGCAGATCCTCTTAAACGGCCGCGACATCCGCGAGTACAATCTCCGGAAATACCGCGCACTCTTTGCAACTGCGTTCCAGGATCACCGCATGTTCTCCATGACGGTTGCGGAAAATGTCATCATGGGCGAGAACGTTCCTGCGGAGGAGCGCGAGAAGAAAGTGAACGAGGCCCTGCGGCTTGCGGGTGCCTACGACAAAGTCATGTCCCTGCCGAAGGGCATTAACACCATACTCACCAGAGAATTTGACGACGAGGGCGCGATGCTCTCGGGCGGCGAATTCCAGAAGATCGTGGTGGCCCGTGCCTTCGTGCGGGAGTGCCCCTTCAAGGTGTTCGACGAGCCCAGCAGCGCTCTCGACCCCATCGCCGAGGCGCAGCTTTTTGACAACATCTACGAGTCGTGCCGGAAGAACACCCTCGTGTTCATCTCGCACCGGCTTTCCTCCGTGCAAAATGCAGACTGGGTATATCTCCTTGCGGACGGCACCGTGAAGGAGGAGGGCACACATCGTAAGCTCATGGAGAAAAAGGGACTTTACGCGGATATGTACACGAAGCAGGCGAAGAACTACCTCGCCGTTTCATCCGAACAGCCTGCTGCGGGCGGAGCGCCTGCCGCGGCACCGGCGGAAGGAGGTGTGTTCGCATGAGACATGTATTGCGAAACCAGATCTTCCTCTGGAAGCTTTGCTTCCGCACCTGCCCGGGGTACATGCTGTACCATCTGTATGACGGTTTCCGCTACCAGGGTGTCATTTTCATCGAGCATGTTCTGGGTATCCGCTACGTATTGCGCTGCGCGGAATTCCACGAGCCCTTCTGGAAGGCTTTCCTGTTCATCGGCATCGTTTTGGCAGTGAACCTTCTGCAGATCATCCCGGACGGTTTCTTCATCCACGGATGGTCCTACCGGTGCAAGCCGAAGCTGTACCGCGCCCTCAAGGAGCAGATGTTTCAGAAGGCGTCGGAGATCGACCTGTCCTGCTACGACGACCCGAAATACTACAACGATTTCGTCCTGGCCGTGGCCGAGGCGGAGAGTTCCATCGATCGCTTCCTGTCCATGACCAACATGCTTGTGCAGGGCCTTACAATCCTCTTTACAACGGGCGTGTTCTACCTGCTGACCGATGCCATGGGCATTTTGTTCGTGCTTGCGTCGTTTGTTCTTCGGTTCCTCGTGTCCCGCATCCTGAACAAGCTCAACTACAAGGTGCGCCTCACGGTCAATCCGCTGGAGCGCAAACGAAACTACGTAAGCCGCGTGTTCTACCTAAACGACTACGCGAAGGAGCTCCGGCTTCATCCGGAGGTCGGTGACCGGCTGGAGGAGGAATTTGCCGAGGCCAACGACGAGATCATCAAAGAGCAGAAGAAGGTCGGCGTAAAGCGGTCTCTTCTCGGCTTTGTCAACAACTATGTGGTGGGCGACTTCATCCTGGACGGCCTGTACATCACATACCTGGTGTTCCAGGCGGCGGTGCTGCACTCGATCCCTTACAGCGATGCAGTGATCCTGTTTAACCGCACGGGAAGCCTGCGGCGCGGTATGGTGAACCTTGCCGAGCTGTTCCCGCAGGCGCAGGAGAACAGCCTCTATATCGACAAGATCCGGGCGTTTCTGGCGTACGAGCCGAAGCTCAAGCCCGATGAGGGCGATGCGGTTCCCGAGGGAAATGCAGAGATTTCGCTCTCGCACGTTTCCTTCCGCTACCGCGAGGATCTGCCGGAGACGCTCTCGGACATCTCGCTCACGGTACATCCGGGTGAGAAGATCGCCATCGTCGGTTACAACGGCGCGGGCAAGACCACGCTCATCAAGCTGTTGATGCGGCTCTACGATCCGACGGAGGGCACCATCCGCTTCCACGACACCGACATCCGCGAGTTCTCGCCGAGGGATTACCGCAGGCGCATCGGCGTAGTCTTCCAGGATTATCAGATGTACGGCGCAAGCCTTGCGGAAAATACTCTGATGAACGTTCGTGCGGAGGACCCCGCAGAGCGTGAGACGGAGGATGCAGGCATCACCACAGCCCTCACAAGGGCCGGTTTCGGGGAGAGACTTGCGACGCTTCCGAAAGGCCTGGAGACTCAGGTGACCACGGAGTTCGACCGTGAGGGCATCAGCTTCTCCGGCGGCGAGAGCCAGAAGGTTGCGATCTCCCGCGCCTTCTACATGAACGCAGACATTCTGATCATGGACGAGCCTTCCAGCGCCCTCGACCCCATTGCGGAGTACGAGCTCAACAAGGCGATGAAGCGGGCAGCCAAGGGCAAGACCGTGTTCTACATTTCCCACCGGCTTTCGACAACCCGGGATGCGGACCGCATCCTGATGCTCGAGAACGGCCGGATCGTCGAGGAGGGAACTCACGAGAAGCTTCTTTCCCTCGGCGGCAAATACGCACAGATGTGGCGTGTCCAGGCGGGCCGCTACGAAGTATCGTAACGAAACGAACTTACCGGGGACAGTTCCGAAGCCTTCTTACGGCCGGGGAACTGTCCCCGATTGTCATCTTCCCCCCGAAGGCGTTTTGATGTATAATCAGGGGAGACGGAAAGAAGAGAGGTGCAAAACATGGAGGAGCGACGTCAACCGGTTGTGATCGCGCAGTCGGAGCGGTTTTGCGGCGAGGCGGAAGCCCTGGCCGGCCGGCTCGGGATTGCATTTTACGGCGTGCCGGAGGAGGCAGCGTTCCGCGGGATCCCTGCGGATGCGGAGGACGTGACACTTCTTCTGCTGGGGAACGACGGCTTGTCGCTGTGTTCCGCGGCGGCCTCGATTTCGGAGGATCATCTGACGCTTTTTGAGGTTACGGCGTCGCTTCGGGCGGACCTGACGACCATGGGGTCGCGGCTCGGAAAGCGCAGGCTTGTGGACGAGCTTTTGGTTCGCGCGGCCAACGTGAAGGGCGATCACAAGACCATGGTGGCGGTGGACGCCACGGCGGGATTCGGCGAGGATTCCATGCTCCTGGCGGCAGCGGGCTTTCACGTCCTGATGTACGAGTGCAACCCCTACATCGCGGCGCTTCTGGCGGATGCCATGCGGCGCGCACGGGAGATTCCTGCGCTGGCACCGGTGCTGGCGCGGATGGAACTGACCTGCGGCGACAGCATTCCGGCCCTTCGGAAAATGCAGCCTTCCCCCGAGGTCGTATACCTCGATCCCATGTTCCCGGAGCGGACAAAGAGCGCGGCGGTGGGAAAGAAATTTCAGCTTCTTCACCGGCTTGAGGCGCCCTGCCCCAACGAGGAGGAGCTTCTCGCGGCGGCCATGGCGGCCCACCCGCGCCGCATCGTGATCAAGCGCCCTTTAAAGGGTGACCGGCTGGCCGGCGTCAAGCCCTCCTTCTCCATCCGCGGGAAGGCGGTCCGCTACGACGGCATCGACCCGATTTCCTTCGGAGGTGGCAATTCCGACGGGGATATGGTATAATCGCGGTTGGTGAGATGACAGGGTTACCGCTTTCCACGGGCCTCTCACCACCATGAAGGGAGAATGTTATGCCGCCTTTGGTATCGTTGATTCTGATCGCCGTGTTTACGGTGTTGTTTATCTGCTGCGTGATCGCCGACCGCCACAACGGGGACCGGTTTATCGCAAGGTTTGAGACGGACCATCCGTATGTGGATTCGTATCTGGGAATGCATGTTTCCAACAAGGACGAGCTGATCTGGGAGGTGACCACCACCCGCGAGATCGGCTACAAGGTGTGGAAGCTCTCCGACGTGGGGTGCATTTCGCTCCGCACGGGGGAGGAGAAAAATACCGAGTACTATGCGTTTCGCATACTCGGTCGCGACGGGCATCTCCTGAGCGGCAAATACTACACCGCCTCGAAGCTTCCCGTGATCCAGCATGCAAAGCGCACCTTCGTGCTGCCGGACCGCGCGAGCCTGCAGGAGCTGTCGGAGTTCGTGCAAAAGCACAACGACGCGGTGGAGGTTCGCTGGGAAGGACAGAAGGACGACGGGGAGGAGTGAGTCGTGGAGAGGATTTTGATCGTCGATGACGACGGAAATATCAACCGCATGATGAAGGAGGCCCTGGAGCGGGAGGGATTTGCCTGCGGGCAGGCGTACTCCGGCTCGGAGGCGACACTTTTACTGTCGATGGAGCACTACGATCTGGTGCTTCTGGACCTGGCGCTGCCGGGGATGAGCGGCGAGGAGGTGCTGCGGTCGATCCGCGCCAAGGGAGGACTCCCGGTGATCGTGGTGAGCGCGAAGGACGACCTCGACTCGAAGGTCGATGTCTTAAGCCTCGGTGCGGACGATTACGTGACGAAGCCCTTTGAGATCAAGGAGGTCGTGGCGCGCATCCGCGTGCAGCTGCGAAAGCGCGGGAGCGGTCAGGAGCCCGCAAACGTCTTAAGTTTCGGAGGACTGGAGATCGACCGGGAGCATTTTTCGGTGACGGCGGACGGCGCGGAGGTGCCGACGCTGACGCGGCAGGAGTACCGCATCCTGGAACTTTTAGTGCAGCATCCGACCCGGGTATTTTCCAAGGACGCGATCTACGAGTACGCGTGGCAGGAGCCGTACGTGGGAGAGACCAAGACCCTCGACGTGCACATGAGCAACCTGCGAAAGAAGCTCAAGGCAGCCAGTGAGAAGGACTACATCGAGACCATCTGGGGCATCGGTTACCGCATGAAGAAGTGATCGCAAAAAACGAATAAAGAAAAAACCAACTGCCGGTAGGGGCGTATGTCATTTTTCGTATTGACCGAAAACCCTTACCGGCAGTATAATATTCTGTATCCTGCTTGTACTAACAGTCGGTGGACTTCCCGCGGGGGGAGACGTACAATCAGAGCAGAAAAAAGATACTCTTTCAAGGGGGAAACCAATATGGCAAGAGAAAGATCATTGTACAGGCAGCTGTGTGGGAGGTTCTATCACAAAAACAGAACGATGTTCGGGCTGGCGGCGTTCTCGGCGCTGTTCTCGGGATTCGGCGGACTCATCGTTTCGTGGATTCTCAAGGAGTTGATCGACACCGCGGCAAAGGAGCCCGGCGCCATGTCGTTCCGGACGGACCTGATCCTGATCGGGGTGTTCATGGTGCTCATGTTTCTGTCGTTCTTGCTCGATTACGCGACGCGCCCGCGCTTTTTAAAGCGGGCCATGCGGCAGTACCGCGACTACGCGTTTGAGCGGCTGATGGACAAGGGCATCTCCACGTTCCGCGATGAGAGCACCGCAACGTATCTCTCGGCGCTCACCAACGACGCGGCCAGCATCGAGGCGAACTACTTAACGAAGCTGCTCTCGCTGTTTACGATGTCGGTCATGTTCTTCGGTTCCGTCACGCTCATGGTGTGGTATTCGCCGCTTCTGACGGCCGTCGCGGTGGGCGTTACGCTGCTGCCTTTGGTTGCGTCGATTTTGACCGGCAACCGGATGGTGGC